>JAFMRP010000092.1 GCA_017354095.1 Ktedonobacteraceae bacterium | reverse complement strand
CCTCAACGAGGGGCCAGCGAGCCTCAAGCATGCGCGGCGGGACGGGATTCCAGTATTCATGAACGATGCGGCCAGGCTGCTCCTCATTAAAATCATTCACAACACGCCCCTGCTGGCCGGTCAGACCGCGCAGGACGGTCGCAGCCAGGTCATGTAACCAGGAGTCATAGCCTGTAGAGTGATCCAAAGCAGCAGGATAGCCCTGCTTATCCTCTTGTTTGGCCTCTCTCTTCCTCAGAATGTGTCCAGCCTCCAGAGCCAGTAAAACGCTCCAGAGAGAGTCACGCCCAAAGATAGCGTGAAAGTGGTCATCCTGGCCGCTCGCCATCACCCCCATAGGTGTCTGGAGCGATTGCAGGCTTGCCAGCGCCTGATACCGCAGTGTAGAAAGCGCCTCGAAACCAAGGACAAGATCTTTAGCGAGAGAGGATGGTGTTTGCACCAATGTTTAACCTTTCACTGATGAACCAAGCGCTCCTCCCATGAAGTAGCGTTGGAAGATGAAGAAAAGGATGAGAATGGGGATGATATTAAACATCGAGCCGGCCAGCAACAGATTATATTGCGTGTAGTGGGCACTCTTGAAGAAGAACAGCCCCAATGGAAGGGTGTACATATCCTGAGTTCCTAACGCAACCAGAGGCCACTGGAAGTCATTCCAGGCACCCTGAAACGTCAGGATAGCCACGACAGTCAGCGCGGGCTTCACCAGAGGAAGGATCACCTGGTAAAACGTGCGCCAGTATGAAGCGCCATCGATCTTGGCCGACTCTTCCAGTTCTTTGGGAAGAGTTTTCATGAACTGTACCATAATAAATACAGAGAAAGGTTGGGCCATCACCGGCAAGATCAACGCAAAGAAGGTATTGTTCAGGTGCAGCGTGTTCACCACCAGGAATTTGGGAATAAGAGTGATCGCAGCCGGGATCATCATAACGCCCAATGTCATAGTAAAGATAAGCTCTTTGCCAGGGAAGTGCAGACGAGAAAGCGCATAGCCAGCCATGGCCGAGAAGAAGACATTGAGAACCGTTGCTCCACCCGCGTAGATCAAGGCATTGAGGATCCAGCGCAGAAAGAATGGATTGCTCAGGACTTCCGTGTAGTTGCTCCAGACCCAGGGATTGGGCAGGAGGCTAGGAGGGAACGCCAGCACATCGCGCATCGTTTTAAACGACGAAATCAACGTAAAGACCAGCGGCCCGATTGACGAGATGAGGAAGATACCCAGAAAAAGGTAGATAACAATCCGCCACCAGTTTAAACGGCGTTCTCGCCGTGCTTTGGGCGCAGCCGCAAAGGTCTGGATACCGGCAGTACGTGTGTGTGTTGATGCCTGTGCCATTAAAGATATCCCCCTTATCCCTGGATACTCGTATCGATAAAGCGACGCTGGAGGATCGTCACAACAAAAATAATCAGGAAAAGAATAACTGACATGGCCGCAGCCGAGCCAAAGCGACTATCATTGAAGGCTGCTTTATAAATTTCCAGCATGGGCGTCAAAGTAGAGTTGAGCGGGCCGCCATCGGTCATAAATTTGGCCTGGTCAAACATCTGGAAAGCGCCGATGGTTCCCAGCGCAACCACCAGGAACGTCGTCGGGCGCAAGAGCGGCACTGTAACATGCCAGAAGACCTGGAAACGATTGGCCCCATCAACTTCAGCAGCTTCGAGGATTTCGCGCGGCAGATCCTGAAGCGCTGCCAGAAAGTAGATCATAAAAGCGGCAGCAGTGCTCCAGATATTCAACATCATCAGCGAGGGTAACGCCCAGAATGGATCGTTCAGCCAATCCGGCCCAGGGATATGAATCAATGAGAGCAGATAGTTAATCAGCCCCTCGGGATTATAGAGCCAGAGGAAAATCAGCGACGTTGCCACCGAAGAAGTGATGGCAGGAATATAGAAGATCGTGCGGAATACCCCCTTGCCACGCACAAGTGTTTGCAGAAGCAAGGCCAGCACAAGGGCAAGGACAGTTTGTGCACTCACCACAATGACTGTGAATTTGATGATATTGGCGATTGAGATCCAAAACGGACTGAATGAGGGATTGGTGAACAACTGCTGAAAGAGTATCTGGTAGTTATGGAAGCCCACAAACTGTGGAGGAGTAAACCCGATATCAACGGTAAAAAGGCTCAGGCCAACCCCGTAGATCGAAACTATAGCGAAGAACACAAACAGCACAAGAAGATAAGGGGTGAGGAAGAGATATGCTGCCAGTGTCTCGCCACGTTGCAGGCGAGTATAGGGCGACTTTTTATTGCCATGCCTGAACCATCTGCGTTTCCCTACCGTGCGCAGCAAAGTGGCGGCGGTAGATGATTCTGCCGGTTGTACACCCATAACATCGTGCTCCTTTTGTTCTTTCCGCTATAGACTCCTCTGCCAACCCACTGGCACTTTTACACTCCTGGAGAACAAGCGAGATCCATTGTTTCAGTCTTGTTGAGGATGTTTCCCACTTCACACACATAGGAAGTGGGAAACATCCTGCTTTTCCAAAATCAGGTGTTATATGTCAGGGGATACTCATGCTGCAGATCAACCGCCTTGAAGATGGGTATTGACCTGGGTAGCGGCATTATTCAGGGCCGTTTGTGTATCTTGCTTGTTGAGCAAAATCTCCTGGATTGCATTGCTCACATCGGTATGGATGGTGCTATCCTGTGAGCCGTAGTAATCCGCGAAACAGTACGGCGCGGCATCGAAGAGTGCCTTGAAATCAGGATGCGAGGCGAAGTAAGGGGCGTTGGCCAGACTTTTCAAGGTTGGCAGAGCAAAGCCTGCATTGAGCTGGCTCTCCTGAACGGTCGCGCCGGTCATATACTTAATGAGCTCCCAGGAAGCCTCAGGATGTCTGGTGCCGGAATAGGCCGACCAGGCGTTGGTAAAGCTCAGGTTGGCCTGTTTGCCGTTGGGACCCACTGGTAGGGGTGCAATACCATACTGAACACTCGAATAGGTGGATGCCATATAGGGAATGAGCCAGCCTCCTTCAATAACCATTGCTGCGCGCTGCTTACCGAAGGCATCACCACTCCAGGGCGCACCCACTGTCGTCGGCAGGGCCGCAGTTTTGTTCTTGAAGAAGCTCGCATAGAATTGCATGGCCTGGACACCAGTCTGGTCATTGAAGGTAGCCTGGGTTCCATCTTTATTCAAAACCGAGCCACCTGCCGCAATCAAGAAGGCACCCCAGCGGGAAAGGTCAGCGGAGAGGACAGCGCCATAAACCGCATTGGGTGAACCAGGATTTTTGGTCAGCTTTTGCGCGTCATTCTGCATATCATTCCAGGTCCAGCTGGCGCTGGGAGCCGCGAGGCCGGCATCCTGGAACATTTTCTTATTGTAGAAGACGCCCAGACTATTCCAGTCCTTAGGCAGGCCATAAATCGAGCCATTGGTGCAGGTAAAGGGATTGAGCAGCGCTGAATAGTAGTCATCGGCCTTGACGCCATCGTGTGCCATGTAGGGCGAGAGATTGAGCAACTTTCCTGAGCTAATGTACTCGTTGGACATTGCCGGTTGCAGGTAAAAAACATCAGGGACGGTGTTGCTGGCAACGTTGGCGCGCATCTTGGTAGGATAGTCGCCAGGAATAGGTGCCCAGTTGATCTTAATGTTCGGGTGGGAGGCCTCAAAGTTGTGCAAGTTCTTCTGAACGAGCGCGTCCTCGGCAGGCGTTGACGAAAAGCCGGAAACGGTGAGCGTGACTGTTCCCTGCTCAGGCGCCGCCGCAGTAGTGTTGGTGCTACCAGGGCAGCTGATATAGCTGTTCCCGCCGCTGAGGCCCTGCTGGTTTACACCGTTTCCACCGCTGTTGCCACCAGTCGTACCACCGCCACCACAGGCAGCCAGAAGAAGAGCAAAAATAAGTACTAGTGGCGTAAAAGATGTAATTCGTCGTCTCATGACGAACCTCCTGACGTGGCTCTTCGGTGAGCCACTGCGCTTCGAGTCGATGCGAGCCAGAAACGACCTGTACCACCAGACGTGAACACGGCTCCCAACGACATTACCGGGTAACAAGTAACTCATATCGATAAAGTCCTCTCACAGAAGGAGCCTGCATGATACACCATTCAGAAACCCTCTGTTCCAGTGGACGTTCACCGATACTATCTCGAGTGAAAGAGACCGGAGCCCCATTCAGCGTTACGCTATGGGGGTCTCTATCCACGGGATAGGCACATCCAAGGGTAACTTCATACGACGGATCGCTGGTTTCCAGCACAATCTGGAGACCCTGTTCCATGCGGTTCACATAAAGATTGAGACTGGCAAAACCAACACGCACATCTTGCAAACGCGCATGCTGCCAGGCAACGGGAAGATGAGGGATGAAACGAACGCGACGTTGCGCTGCATCTGGTCGGAAGCCCAGGAAAAAGTGGATCACCGGCCAGATAATGCCATAGCTGGACCAGGCCTGAATAAAACATCCGCCATCGGGCAAAATTTCACTGTAGGCGCCGGGCATCCGACATGAAATAGTACTTGCAATTTTATGGCAGTAGGCCAGCGCCTGGTTCATACGCCCATAGCGGGCTTCGGCAGCCGCCATAAGGCCATTTGGCAAGGTCATGGTTACGCGCTGTGTCTCAGGGTTTAAGTAAATGCCCCAGGGACCATTAAACTCGTCTGACTCAAGACGCCTGAGCACCTGCTCCGCACGTTCAGGCGCTGCCAGGCCTGTCTCTATCGGCGTAGCCGCGATCATGTGCTTCAAGAGCCAGGGACGTTCTTGCCGCAGAGCTGCTTCGTTTGACCGATGTTGCTGGGCAAAGCGGGCCATCAGCGCGTCACTGTGCTCCAACTCGGCCAGATCCCCTGGCCAAAACGTCTTCTCGGCTCGCATCTCACTGTGTGACGCAGCCAGCGCGTCTGCAGAGGTGTAGATATCGCCGTAGAGCCCCTCTTCCTCGATCCACCAGGCAGCATTGATGAACGTACGTAGGCGCTGCGCCTTTTCTTGCAATACGAGCACGTTTTCCACGTCTCCGACTTCTTCGGCGAGCTCCGCCAGGCAGAGCAACGCCTCGTAAGTGTAAGCAGCAATATCCAGGGTCTTCATGCCGCCGCCACGCTGCAGCTCGCGTGTCTCCACCAGACCTCTACCGGTGGCGCAGAGATTGCTCTCCGGATCGTGCTTGCCCAGGACCACATCGAGCAGGCCACGTCTGCAGAAGTCATACATCTCCTGCAAAAAGTCGCGATCACCGGTCCAGCGGAAGGCATGGTAGCAGGCGCGTACAAATAGCGGGATTTCGACCAGCAAACCATTATCGTGTACATGCCCTTGCGTCAGGACCTCGTGAACCACCGCGCCATCGCCATTCACGGTTTCACTATAGCGGGCAAGATTGCGCAACGAATTGAGTGCAAGCTCAAACTGACCGGAAGCCACCAGAGGGAGCGTCGCATAGGCCGTATCGTTACCGATCCACCAGGGATGGTCCGGAAGCCCGGCGGCGATGCCCTGGCCGACGCCTGGAACAATACGCTCTAATGACTGCAAGGTCACTTTGGCCCAGCCAAAGGCGGTGTCCATGAGCTCATCGCTACTATGAAGAGCGCAACGGTCGAGCAGTTTCTGGTAGCGCTGACGTTGCCGCCTGCAGAGAGCTTCCGCTTCCGCCTGCACGTAGCGAAATGTTGTCACCACAGCTTCACTGGAATGGGTTGAGCTGGCGATGGTAAATATCACCTCCTCCTTCGTGCCGGTTGGCAGGCTCAACTGATAGCGCAGGCGGGCGGAGATGCCCTGCCCCTCAGTCTGGCGGGTGGCCCACAGCTCATTACCGATGGTCACAGATGCTGGCCGCTGCTGCGCGCCAAACAGGACATAGGCAGGATTCGTGGTGTTATAGGCTGCGATGCATGCCAGTTCGTCCAGGTACACGGCCTCGTCGCGGCCATCACGCCAGACCAGGCGATCCTTCCCCAGCCAGGCCAGGCGCAGGTCTGTGCGTGCTAGAAAATACAGGATCAATGGCAGTGGTTTCCGGGTTTGATTGATCAACTCCAGGCGGATCAGCATGCCTTCGTAATTGTCCACGCCATACTCCCGCCGAATAACCTCTAGTCCGGGCAACTGATAGGTCATTTCTACCTGCCCAGGGGTTATCTGCCAGCGGCTAGCCTGTGTGAGCCAGTGGACCTTTCCAATAGGGCTGGTAAGCTCAGATTGTCCAAAGGTGATGCCCAGCCAGAAGCCATCCAGGAGTTTGATCGGAGGATTCCAGACTCCAGACATTTCGCTGGGCTGGCGCCAGCCGATTTCAGGAAACTCGCCGTGCTGGGTAGCTACACTGTATACCCGATTGCCCGCGGTGACATAGGGCTGGTCCAGGTTGCCCGTACGCTCAAGCGACCAGGGCCAGCGCTGGACTTTGACATGTTCGAAAAAAGGTAGCTCAGATAGATCCGCCATGGAAGCCCCCTCTCATCTATAGGGAAATTGTAGCCGGGTGTGGTCACATAACGGTAACACAGTCGTTACACAAAAGTTGCAAAGACGACGGAGAGATATAAATGGTTGTTCATTGTGCTGATAACTCTCGCATGGCGTGCTGAAAAAGATGCCGCTGCACCGCGCTAATGTTAGCCAGTAGCACATCTCTTACGACACGATGTGTAAAGGTGTAGCGTCCATCGCCAGCAGGGGAAGCTTCGACGATAAGAGCTTTCTGGAGAAGTTCATCGCTGGCGGAGATGGTCGTATAGTGGGCAAAGTGGAGTAGTTGAGCGGCCATGAGAAGATCGAACGAAGGGCCAAGGAACGCAGCGGCAGTCAAAAAAGAGAGTGCATCGCGGCTCAGGTGCGCGAGTTGATGCTTTACAAGGATTTCAACAGATTCTGGGATGGAACCGCCAGGAAGTTGATGTGGCGACAGGGGTTCTTTTAGCGCAAGCGAGAGCCAGGCCGAGGCAAAGAACGGATTGCCCTCACTACGCTGATAGCACCAGCGCAGCAGCACTTCACACCACTCCGTCGGAGGCGGTGTCCGGTGCGTTCTGGTAAGGGAGAGGGAGACAAGTTGCTTCAAATCTGCCATGGTAAGAGGTGGAAGGGCCAGTTCGGCCAGGGCATTCTGGCGCGCAGCACTGCGCCGCAGTGGTTCCAGCCGTTCGGGGGCCAGGGCTTCGCAGTAGGTACCCAGAAGAAAAACTTCACCACGCCGGATATGAACTGCCATATGACCCAGGAGGGCCAGCGTCGCCGTGTCAGCCCAATGCAGATCATCAAGGATCAGAAGTACAGGGCGCCGCGGGCGCGCGATTCCATTGAGGAGCGCGACCAGGGAATCGGCGAGGATAAGCGGTTCGATAGCAATATGCTCTGGCAGATGAGAGGCGAATTGAAAACGATCTGGGAGAAGTTGAGCCATCTGAGCAAGCCATCCACCTGGCAGATTGAGCTGGCTCACATCCTCGCCAGCAAGTCCCTGGCGTAACGCCTCGACGATAGCGTGATAGGGATGTGTATACTCGACTTCCTGGCAAACACCGCACAGGATCAGCCAGGAATCGTCGATCTGCTCGCACAACTGTTGAACCAGGGACGTCTTCCCAATGCCCATCTCTCCCTGCAGCAACAACAGGGGATGCTGATCGGCAGCGCCGGTCAGATGCTGGAGCAGCCACTTCATCTCTGCTGTACGGCCGATAAATGGCGCGCGTGCGGTTGTCAACGGCTGACTGAGCACGGGGGATGATCGTGGAAAAAGAGCTGGCTCCTGTTCCCGCGGCGTGGGTACGAGGAGAGCAGGCGCGAAGGTTGGAGATGAGGCCCCGCGCTGCGCGATCTGCTCATAGAGGGCCTGGGTAGATGGCGACGGCTTGACCGCGAGTTCCTGGGCCAGAATGCTGCAGAGCCGCTCATACTGGCGAAGAGCTTCAATGCGATCGCCGGTGATCCAGTAGAGGCGCATCAGGCGGGCATAGGCTTCTTCAAGAAGAGGATCAGTGGTGAGCAGCATCTGGACACAGGTGATGGCCTGTTCTAGCTGATTTTCTGACTCGTAGCGTTCCGCCAGCCGGCGCAGGGTTGTCAGGTAGAGGCGATGAAAGTGGTCCCGCGCGCTCCGTACCCAGGCGTCAAAATCGGGAGTATCTTTGAGGAAGAAGCCATCCAGGAAAGCACCACGATACAGGTCAATGGCCTGGCTTAGATTACGCGAAGTAACGGCGGTCACTTTTTCAAAGATTTCCGTGTCGAGCCAGAGGGGAGCGCGTGGATTCAGCTTGAGCAGATCTCCGTCGTTGAGAATCCACTCAATGTTTGGATCGAAACTGCGCAATAGGGCCCGTACTTCAGCAAGCAGTGTCTTAAACGTATTGCGAGCGCTCTCTTCATCGACGTCTCCGCACAGGAGTGTGAGCAGGCGTTCTCGCGGCTGTGACGATTGGGTAGAGACCAGATAATACAGGAGCGCGCGGGAACGGCGACGAGGAATTTTAATCAATTGATCCTTGTAGAGGATTTCTGGCGGACCTAAAAAGCGGAACACGACCTGTTGCATATCTCTTAGATCTCTCTGGCTGCATACCTGTGAGCTCGATCCACTGTCGTGGAATTCCGAAACGCTGGTGTTTACACTTTCGCCGGTCAAAAGTGACGGGTTGACATAGTTGAGCTGGCCGCCATAGCCCATCCTATCACCCTATGGGAGGGGAGATCAAGCACAACCACACGCAGGAGCTCGAAGCTTCCAGACGTGTTGAAGAAGAGCACAACCTATGAGATACTTACCTGGGTAAAGCGCTGGTTTCAATCGTTTTTGAAACAGTGGCGATAATTGCGCAGCATGTTTTGACAGAGAGGCATGGCCCATGCATTTCAGAAAGCTGGAAGCAGTACAGCAGGTAACGTTAAAAAATGATCTTCAGCTCACGTTGCGGCCCGCGGAGCCACGTGATGCTGAACAGTTGCTGGTTTTTATTAACCAGATGGCGGGCGAGAGTGAGAACACCACCATCGGCCCTGGTGAGTTTACGATGAGTGTGGAGGAGGAGCGCGCGTTTCTCCAGCAAGCCGCGGAATCGCCGACCAGCCTCTATCTCATTGCCGAAGTCGCTGGTGAAATCGCCGGAACACTGACCTTCAGTGCGGGTAAGCGTTCCCGTACACGTCATGCCGGTGAGTTTGGAACAAGCGTCTTGCGCAAATACTGGAACCTTGGGATTGGGGGCCGCATGTTGACGTACCTGATCGACTGGGCCAGGCAAAGCGGGATTATTCGCAAGATCAATTTGCGTGTACGCGTTGATAATCTTCCCGCTATCCATCTCTACGAGAAGCATGGTTTCGTCCGGGAGGGCCATATTACCCGCGAGTTTTACCTGCATGGGGAGTTTATTGACTCGTACATAATGGGTCTGGAGCTCGATCCCCCACCGGGGCAGCCTACAGATGTGTAAAATCTGGGGGGACGCCCGGAATAGCACAATGGCAACAGATCGCAAATTCCGTACCAAAACCCTACAAAACCCTGCAGGGCCCCTTCCCAGGCCGATGCAAACCCTACATAGGTTCTACAGAAGCCCTACATAACCCTATAAACCCTACAAGCTCCCCTGGGAAGCAGGTTCAGGGGTTTTTATCGCTCATTCTTATCGAACTATCTGCATTTTTATCCATGCATGCGCATGCAATCATGGAGATCATGTTGCATTTAAAGGGTGCTGAACAGATCAGGAGGATACGATGCCTTTAGTAACTGAACAGGTTTCAGGAGATAAGGCGATGTTTTTGCTTCCGACACTCTTAGACGCCGAGGAGGGAGAAGAGCGCATTCGAGCAGCGCTGCTCGATCCATCCTGCAGCGCCTATGCGTCCTGGTTAGATGGTCAGCTTGCCGGAGCTGCCGTGGTGCGCTGGGATGATGGTGAGGCCAGCGAGATTCTGTATATCGCGGTGGCCAGCGATTTGCGCGGTCGCGGATATGGGAAGCAGATCATCCACACCTTACAGGAAGAATTGCGCAGGCGTGGAGGGCACGCGTTACTAGTTGGAACGGCGAATGCTTCGCTTGAAAACATT
>JAFMRP010000660.1 GCA_017354095.1 Ktedonobacteraceae bacterium | reverse complement strand
GAGTCTCCCACAGGGCCTGCTTAGAAACCGTCACCATCTTTTCCAGGCGCTGCGCCAGAGGTATGATCAACTCCCCATCTTCCTCTGATGCTTCCGCGATGCGCCGTGCCTGCGTTGCGCATGTCTCGGCGTTGAGACTGAGCATATAGGTAAGCTGGGCAATCCCATCGTGTATCTCGCGTGCGATACGCCCACGCTCCGCCGTAGCTGCCAGTTCTACCGTCTGCTCAGTCAGGCGAATATTATCAAGCGCCAGCAACAACTGTGCTCCCGCGAGTACCAGAAAGTTCTCCTGCTTGCTATCGAACGGCGTCTGGCGCCAGCTTTCCGCCCCGATAATCATCTGTATCTGCCCCTCGCGATAGAAAGGTAGGTAGAGACGCGCAATGCCCCTCTCTTCACCAGGCGACTCCTTGAATAGCTCAAAAGATACCAGCCGCTGTTGCGAGCGCAGCACTTGCTCTATATAGGCTTGATTGACCGCCGGAAGCTGCGTGTCAGAGATACTGACCTCAATACAGGATCCCAGCAGCGCATCCGTATGCTGCTGCTCTTTCCCTCCCGTACCACTTGTTGCATTAACCATGGCGATCACCAGGCGCTGGAAATGTCCGCCCTGGCGCAGCTGTTCCGCCACTTTTTGCAGTAACAGCGGTCGATTATTTGCCTCTCGCAGAATGATCTCGTTGACCTTCAGCAGCGCTCGCTGCCGGCGCACATTGGCCTGCTGCTCCCGCTTGCTGCTTGTATAACGCGCGAGCAGTGTAACGACGTAGGCCGAAAGAACCGCCACAATAGGTGCATCCATCAGCGAACCAGCTACATCGGTAGCATTTATGACCTTATAGTTACCGGATGTTCCTGGCGGGAAAACAAACATGCCATACACGGCGAAAAGGTCATAACCAATAGCTGCCGCCAGCGAGCCCCGGTAGCGATAAGAAAAAGCCGCGGCATAAACAGTTGAAAAACCATAACGATAAAATGGCGAACCATCACCAAATGGCGGATTGCTGGTAATCGCGCCGCCATAATACATCACAAGACCACAGATAAAAACGTCGCTGCACAACACAGCGATGTCCCAGTAGGGATTACTGGTCCTGGCCAGTGGAGTGAGCAGGTCGGCCTCCTCATCCTCCGCTGGTGGCCGCCGTCTCGCCGCAAGGGTATTCAGCACAGGCAGGCGCGGCACAATAATCTGTATCACAGGCGTATAGAGCGTCACCGCCAGCGTCTGTACGAACGTGATGCTGAGCAGCACAATCGCCAGTTTTTTAATCGAGTAAGTGGGATCATCGCTGTAATCGGAAAAGTTGGACCCGATAGTGATAAGTGCGTATAGCCACGTGCTCCAGCGCCAGACGAGGAAAAAGTAACTGGGAGTATTGCGCAGGCGACGCAGCGTCGTGTCTGGCAATGCCCTGGCTGTAATTGCTTTCCTTGGCCGTCTCATATGCCTATGCCTTCCCTGCGAAAGATCATACATATTTTAGTCAGCAGTATGCCTTGTTTTATGGATACTGTCAACCAAACGGGCCCTACGCCTTATGAGTTCTCCGAATGAGTAGCCACTCTCACTCTGAAAGCCCTGGTCGCTCAAAGTGCCGCATGTGGCGCTCTACTACTCCGGCCAGGAGACAGTAAAGCAATTTGAAGGAGTAAACAACTCAGTATGATTACTCAGCAAAATAGATTACAATAGAGTATGGTGCCAGCCATCTTCTTCTCAAGAAGAGGATACTCTCTTTTATGTCTATGGAAAGGGGAAAATATGTCGAGATCCATCACAATTGAAGACCTCTACCAATTCAAATTCCTGAGCAGACCCCGTCTCTCACCAGATGGGCAGCGTGTAGCCTATGTCGTCACCACCGTTGACGAGCGCAAACATGCCTATCGATCCGCTATCTGGACCACCCCCACTGCCGGAGGCGAGCCCAGACGATTGACTGCGGAACCAGCCAACGCCACAGACCCGAGCTGGTCGCCTGATGGACGCTGGCTGGCCTTCCTCTCGGAACGCGAGGGCGAAGCAGGCCGTGTAGCAGGCGAGGAACAGAAAAAGCTGGGCAAAGATAAGCCTCAGATCTGGCTGCTGCCCACCGATGGAGGCGAGGCGCGCCAGCTCACCTTCCTGCCACATGGAGCCTCCACACCAGTCTGGTCGCCCGATGGTCAGTGGCTGGCCTTTACCGCCCCGGTAGGCCCGCTGGATGAGGAAAACGAGGACGGCAAGCCGTTCCCGAAAGTGCGCGTTATCGATCGCCTCTGGTATCGGCTGGACGGCGCAGGCTATATCTACGAACGGCGCTCCCACCTCTTTCTACTCAACGTCGCGGGAGGCGAACCGGTTCAACTCACCGACGGCGACTGGGACGATGGTGAGCCCACTTGGTCACCCGATGGCAAACACCTGGCCTTTGTCTCCAGCCGCGAAGAGGACCGCTGGCGCCTGCCTGCGCCCGATCTCTATACCCTGACCATTGAAGGTGGCAAAGCCGGTGAACTACACTGCCTGACCGACGGAAACCTGGGCTGCGGCGCGCCCTCCTGGTCGCCCGATAGCCAGACCATCGCCTTCCTGGGCGCACTCAAAACGCGCTCGGGCGGTCATATCGATCTCTACACCATCCCCGCCAGCGCCAGGCAGGCCGCCGCGACCAGCCTGACTGCCGAGTTCGAGGGCAGCTTCCAGGACTGGACCAATACCGATTGCGACGCCAGAGATGAGCATATAGCCCCGCAGCCCGTCTGGTCATCGGATGGCCAGACGATCTTTGCCCTGGCCGGACATCGCGGCGCGACACGCGTCTTCGCGCTCTCCATCAGTGGCAACAATCAGCAACCGCCCACCTGTACTCCCGGCGATATTCATGTGCGCGACTTCTCGGCGGATCTCTCCGCCGCCCGCCTGGCTCTGCTGATCGGCAATCCCAGCCGGCCACCAGAGGTCTTTACGTATGTGGCCAGCGCTGGTGGCGATCTGGAGCAGTTGACCAGCTTCAATGAGCCACTCTTCAGCGAACTGCAACTGGGCACGCTGGAGCACATGCCCTATACCGGCGCTGAAGGCTGGCCAATGGATGGCTGGATTCTCAAGCCACCTGACTTCGATCCAACAAAGCGATACCCGATGATCCTGCAGATTCATGGCGGACCTCATACCCAGTATGGCTACGGCTTCTTCCACGAGATGCAGGTTCAGGCTGCCAACGGCTATGTTGTCCTCTTCACCAACCCACGTGGCAGTGCCGGCTATGGACGAGACTTCTCTATCGCGGTACGTGGCGCCTGGGGCGAGGTAGACTCGCTGGATATCATGGCGGGCGTGGATGCACTCATCGCCAGAGGCTTTATCGATGAGCACCGCCTGGGCGTGACCGGTGGTAGCTATGGCGGCTTTATGACCAACTGGCTCATTGGACATGTTGATCGCTTCAAGGCCGCAGTGACCGACCGATGCGTAAGCAACATGGCCTCCGACTTTGGCTCCTGCGACCTGGGTTGGACCTTTGCCGATGACGAGCTGGAAACGACGCCCTGGGAGGACCTGGACTGCTACATGCAGCGCTCGCCGATCAAGTTCGTGAAGAATATCCACACACCCCTGCTCATTATTCACAGCGAACAAGACCTGCGCTGCAACATTGAACAGGCCGAACAGCTCTTCGCCGCTCTCAAATATATGGGACGCGAGGTGCTCTTTGTACGCTTTGAGGGTCAGAGCCACGGCCTCTCGCGCGGCGGCCACCCGAAGCTCCGCCTCGAACGCCTGCGCCACGGCCTGAACTGGTTCACAAAACACCTCTAACAATAAGCTAACCGGTTAAGCGGGGATGCAAGGGACTGCTCCATGGGTGTTCTCTTAAGCAGGGCGCAACCCCTTGCCTCCCACAGGCGATTCCTCCTGGCCCGCCTGACGGCGCAGCCGTAGCTGCGATAGCGCCGTTGGCCGTCTGGACAAGAGGCCAGCAAGCCCCTTGGCTGGGGGCGCGGGGGGG
>JAFMRP010000659.1 GCA_017354095.1 Ktedonobacteraceae bacterium | reverse complement strand
AGAAAAACGTGAGGTCATGTGGGAAATATCCTTCCTTGTCATATTGGCAGAGCTTTTCTATTATAACTGAGCCTGACATGGTAAGCAAGTAGAAAGAAAGCAGGCAAGGGACTATCAAATGTCTCTCGCCTGCTTTCTTTCAAGGCTGGGAATCAGCTTTTCAACTATGGGAGCTGGACAAGGCTCCATTCCTGGTTCGCACCACCGTTGTCCGTCCACTGATCCACGAGACCGCCATCGGCAGTCGAGGAGCCCTGGACCTCCAGCAGCTTGCCGCTGTTACGATTGACCAGTTTATAGTAGCCATCGCTCAACTGAACGAGGTTCCACTGCTGGTTCGTGCCGCCATTAGCGGCCCATTGATCGACCTTGCCACCATCGGCGGTGGTGAAGCCTGCTACGTCGAGCACTTTGCCGCTGTTGCGATTGACCAGCATCATATAGCCGCTTCCTGCAGGGACAGGGCTCCATTGCTGGTTCGCACCGCCATTATCGTTCCACTGGTCGATCAAGCCCCCGTTGGTGGTCGAGGAGCCCTGGACCTCCAGCAGCTTGCCGCTGTTGCGATTGACCAGCTTATAGTTCCCGCTGCTGGCGCTCCCCTCGTAGGTCACGCCAGGGATGACGAACGTCGTAATCGATTGGGCTGGCAACGTGCTGCTGAACGTTTTGTTTGAGATTTTGACGTTCGCGATCTGTTGCAGGTTCTGGCTGGCCGAGGTTTGATACGGCGTGGCTGATCCTCCGACACTGCTGAAGTTCGAGAGGTTGTAGGTCACAGTGTTGCTGCTGGTGGCGTTGTTGGTGGCCACGATCACGAGCTTGTGTGACCGGGCGTCGTAAGCGGTAAAGGTGTTATTGGCGTCGTTGTTGCCGATCATCTTATAGCCAGGACGCACGAATTTGCTGTAGTTGCCCATCGCGTAGTAGCGTGAGGGATAGGTGATGCTGTTGTCGCTGCCGCGATAGGCCAGCCCCCACAGGCTATCAGGCGTGTCGCCAGCCTCGTTGACCGCCTGCCAGGCGACCCAGGAGGCCGGGTGGAGATACTGCTCGTCCTCAAGGATCGCGCGCGACAGCCTCAGTGCTGCGGCAATCGGCGTACCCTGGGCGCCAGTTCCCCATTCGGACATCCAGAGCCGTTTGTGATCGTTTTGCGCGATATTGATGTAAGCGGTGGCGCGATCGCTGTCGCTTCCACCATAGGTATGGGTGTTCCACTGGCCCAGATCGGCTTTGGTGCTGCCGGCATAGGAGTTGTACGCGCTGACCGAGTTGCCGACCGAGACATCATCGGGAGCGCTCACTACCGTATACGCGGAAGCGCCATTTTGCTCCAATGCCGTCTGCACCAGGGGAATAATGACGTTCTGGGTGCTCTGTGAAACGAACATGCCCTCCTGCCGGTTGGTTGAGTTCCACCAGGTGCCGGAAGGCTCGTTAAATGGGTCAACCGTCTGGAGTGTAATGCCAGCGTTGTCGTGAAAGTGTTTGGCGATCGTAGCGATATAGCTGGCGAAATCGTTGTAGTGGTCCGGGCTGATATTTTCGGCACCGTTCGGACCACCGGCCGTGCAGCTATTCTTCAACATCCAGGCGGGAGCCGAGTTGACAAAGCCCTCAAAGACATTCGCGCCACGGGCTCTGGCCGCCTGTGCAAACCACATCTGGTTCGCATCATTCGTCCAGACATAATTGCCCTGCGTTGGTTCAAATGAGGGAACATTGCCGCCTTCGCGCATCTGATCGTGGCAGACATTGCCGGGACCATCGGCACCAAAGTTATAGCGAACGACGTTCAGGCCGAGGCCGCTATCGGGATCATAGAGCGCGTTGGCCAGTGCCACCCGCTGGCTATTGCTCCAGCCGCCGATGATGTTGGCCCACCATGCCATGCTGGTGCCCCAGCCCTGGATGGTTTGATATTGCTGAGCCGGAAGAATCGTGACAGTGTAACTGGCGTGCGCTGCCGGGGAGTTCTCCATCTGAACAGCAATGAGGGTCAGCAAAGTGAGCAGGGCCGCGAAACCTGAAATGAGTTGCTTCCTGCAACGATGCAGCATGGTTATAACCTCCCTGTAGAGTAGAAATAACGTGAAGCAAGCAAAAAGGCTTGTATCCACTGCGAATGGCTGGTTGCAGTAAACCTCTTCTTTTTCTGGCCTTTTTGATTTCGATTGTTTTCATACTATTGGCCGCTGGTTACTAAAAGAAAGGCGTTGTGGGGGCGTGTAGCCTCGTGTTGAGGCTGTTAGAGCTACTAAAGAGGTATAACTTCCCTGTTTGGCTTTCTGTGAACGATCAAAGACTGGCCTTCCTTTGCCGTAAACACATGAAAAATAAATATCCGCTCTGCTTAGAGAATAACAATATTTTGCCTCTCTGTCAACCTGAATGACGGCTTTTCCTGCGATTCACTCGATCCCAATGGTAATAAATGATTATGTTTTATTTCGTTTTCTCTTTGTTTTGTTGCAATTCAAAAACTATGTTTTGCCAGGAAATCACAGCCTATTACCCTGTCAAACTTCGTTTGACGGATGTGCCGCCGGAGGCGGCACCAGGGAGAGGGTGGGATAGCGGGGCCCCTGACCTCTTATTCCGACTCCCAACGGCGCTGACGCGCCTACCGCTACGCGGTCAGGGAGTCGGAGCGGTAGCACCCCGCACCCCGGCAGGAGGGCTGACGCCCTCCTGCACCTCCCGCTTTGCTTCCTTCAGAGGCGATCTATGCATCGCGAAACACCGTTGCGCAGCACCTGCAACAGTGGCAGGGTGTGCTCGGCATCCTCTGTGTTGACACCCACGTGTGGTTGTAGCAGGCTGTACGGCCTGGCTTCGTAGACGGGAAGTATCTATACTGGGAACAATAGTGAAAACTGCATGAGCGGTATGGAAGGAGCAGATCGATGAAAGTGAAAATGATTTTGCCCGCTTTAACCGAGGCCATCAGTCCCTATTTTCGGCCCATTAAATATTCACTGTTTCCGCCGCTTGGCCTGGCTACGCTCGCGGGATATCTCGACGAGCATGACGAGGTGACGCTTCAGGATGAGCATGTGGAGCGGCTCGATCTGAACGATGATCCTGATCTGGTGGTGATCCAGGTATACATCACTTCCGCGCGCCGCGCCTACAAACTGGCCGATCACTATCGTGCCAGGGGCGCATATGTGGCGCTGGGGGGGCTGCATGTGACCTCTTTACCCGATGAAGCCGCTCAACATGCCGACGCGATCTTCCTCGGACCTGGTGAAGATATCTGGCCCGCTTTCCTGGCCGATTACCGGGCAGGGCATCCGGAGAAGGTCTACAAATCGCAGGTGCGGACGCTCGCAGGCCTGCCCAGAGTGAGGCGCGATTTAATCAAACGCCACCTCTACCTGGTGCCTAACTCCATCGTGGTGTCGCGCGGCTGTCCGCATGTCTGCGATTTTTGCTATAAAGAAGCTTTTTTCAAAGGTGGAAGGTCATTTTATACGCAACAGGTGGACGACGCGCTTGCGGAGATCGACCGGCTGCCAGGCCGGCACCTGTACTTTCTGGATGACCATCTCCTGGGCAATCCTCGTTTTGCTGCGGCGCTCTTTGATGGGATGAAAGGCATGGGACGCCTGTGGCAGGCGGCGAGTACTGTACAGTCGGTACTGCGGCCGGGATTGCTGGAAAAAGCGGCAGAAAGTGGACTACGCAGCCTGTTTGTTGGCTTCGAGACGCTCAACCCATCGAATTTACAGGAGCAGCATAAGTATCAGAACCTCAACCGCGACTACAGTGCCGCTATCCGGCGTCTCCACGATCTCGGCGTCATGGTCAACGGGAGCTTCGTTTTTGGCATGGATGACGACGACGAAACGGTTTTTGATCGCACCGTCGCGTGGGCCGTCAAACAGGGCATAGAGACGGCAACATTTCACATCCTCACACCCTATCCGACAACGGCCCTTTACGAGCGCATGGCGCAACAGGGACGCCTGTTGCACAGCGACTGGGACCTCTACGACACT
>JAFMRP010000091.1 GCA_017354095.1 Ktedonobacteraceae bacterium | reverse complement strand
CCTCCCTGGCCCGCGAGACCATCGACCACTATGCCGTCATGGCCGCCGCCCTGCCCGATGCCGAAAGCGACCGCGCTCGTCGCCTGCTCCAGCACGCCCAGGCCTGCTCCACCCGCCACCGCATCCAGACCATGCTGGACCTGGCCAGTCAGGACCCCGCCGTGCAGGCCGAGCCGGACGAGTTCGATCGCCACCCCTTCCTGCTCAATGTGGCCAATGGCACCCTGGACCTGCGCACGGGCAAACTGAGCCCGCATGATCCGGCGCATCTGCTGACTCGCTGCTGCCCCATCGCCTACGATCAGGAGGCCCGCTCTCCTCAGTGGCTCTCCTTTCTCGAGGCCTGCCTGGACAATGAGCCCGAATTTCGTCGCTACCTGCAGGTGGCTGCCGGCTACAGCCTGACGGGCAGCACCCAGCAGGATGCCTTCTTCCTGCTCCACGGTCCGGGTCGCAACGGCAAAACCACCTTCCTGGAAGCGCTGGCCTACGTGCTGGGCGACTACGTGTTACGCCTGCCCATCACCGCGCTGCACCAATCGCGCGCCCAGACGGATCTGCGCGTGAACGCCTCGGCCCTCACCGGTCGCCGCCTGCTGTTCTTAACCGAGACGGCTCCCGATCAACAACTAAGCCTGAGCACCCTCAAACGCCTGACCAGCGGGGAACCACTCTTCCTCCCACCAGAACGGGCAGGCCAGCCGCCACAGCCGTTCCATCCGACATGCAAGCTGTGGCTGGCCACCAACCACCTGCCCTCCATTCCCGAACAGACCCCGGCCATCTGGCGCCGGCTCAAGCTCTTACCCTTCACCGTCTCCTTCGAGAACCGCGAGGATCGCACCCTCTCGGAGCAGTTCCACAAGGACGCGCCCGCCATCCTGACCTGGGCGGTGCAGGGCTTCCGGTTGTGGCTGCAATACGGCATGCCCGAGCCCCCCCGCGTGATCCAGGCCCTGGAAGCCTATCGCATCGACCAGGACGTGCTGGCCGACTACATCACCGACCGCTTCGACCCCGCCGCCGCAGACCGTGCCACGCCCGCCCGCGAGATCTATCGCGACTATTACACCTGGGCCACCGATGCCCACATCCATCCCCTCTCCGAGCACCAGTTCTTTCGCCAACTCGCCGCCCGTGGCTATCAACGCGAACGCACTCGTACGGGCCGCGTCTATAAAGGCCTGACCCTCAAACCGAAACCCAGGCCAGCCGCCTCGCATACCAACGGTGCGCAGCACACTCAGGACCATCCTGGCAGGAGCATCACATCATCATCCCTCGAATCCTCCCTGCCCACCGAATCGCTGCGACCGTTCTTCCAACCGCCCTCCCCCTACCAGTACCCTGGCGACACCAGCAGGTACTAACCATGAAAATCTCGTGCATCGACCTGAGAGGCGGTTGTGACGCTTGTGACGCTTTGTGACGCTTTGTGACGCTTCCCGTGACGCTTTGCATCGGCCTGAGAGGCGGCTGTGACGCTTGTGACGCTTTTTTTACATCGATTCCCAAAAAAATTCAAGGGGTCCAGGGGCGAAAGTCCCTGGCGGGGTGCAGGGGCAGAGCCCCTGCCAGATCCAGAACAAAACCCTGGCTTGCCAACTCGCCACAAATCCTCGTACACTATAAGCACACATTAACTGTTCTATAACAACAACAACAGAGGCCCGCGAACCCTTTTCAGCGCGCAACACGCAGAAAGGACCGATCCTATGGACTTCGAACTATCAGAGGAACACCAGCTCGCCTACCAGAGCGCCCTCGAATTCGGGCACGCCGAAATTCGCCCGCACAACGCCGAAATCGAAGCCAGCGACGACTTCCCCGCCTGGCTCTGGCAGCGCCTCGCCGCGCAGGGCTACACCGGCATCGCCATCCCCGAAGAATACGGCGGCTGCGGAGGCGACTTCCTCATGGCCGCCCTCGTGGCCCGTGGCCTCAGCCGCGCCAACGGCGGCATCGGCATGTCCTTCGGCGCGCACCTCAACCTCTGCGCCCACAACATCCTGCGCAACGGCACCGAACAGCAAAAACGCCAGTATCTGCCTGCCCTCGCCAACGCCTCCATAATCGGCGCCCTCGCCCTGACCGAACCCAACGCCGGCTCCGACGCCATGGGCATCCAGACCACCGCCCGCAAAGTAGACGGCGGCTACCTCCTCAACGGCAGCAAGGTCTTCATCACCAACGGCCCCATCGCCAACCTCCTCATCCTCTACGCCAAAACCAGACCCGAAGCGCGCAGCCACGGCATCACCGCCTTCATCTTCGAAACCCTCACCCCCGGCTTCCACGTCGCGCGCAAAATCAAGAAAGTCGGCATGCACGGCTCGCCTACCGGCGAACTCGTCTTCACAGACGCCTTCGTACCCGACAAAAATGTGCTCGGCACCGAAAACGAAGGCTACAAAATCGTCATGAGCGGCCTCGACCTCGAACGCGCCTTCTTCGCCGTCAGCGCCATCGGCGGACTCGAAGCCGCCCTCGAACTCTCCCTCACCTACGCCCGGCAGCGCGAACAATTCGGCCAGCCCATCGCCAACTTCCAGCTCATCCAGGCCAAAATCGCCGACATCTACACCGACCTCGAAGCAGCCCGCCACATGGCCCACCGCTGCCTCTGGCTGGCACAGCAGGGCCAGCGTATCAGCAAAGAATGCGCCGCCGCCCTGCTCTTCACCTCACGCGCCAGCATGCGCGCCGCCGATAGCGCCCTGCAAATCCACGGCGGCTGGGGCTACACCACCGACTTCGAAGTCGAACGCCTCTGGCGCAACGCCAAACTCGGCGAAATCGCCGCCGGCACCAACGAAATTCGCCAGCTCATCATCGCCCGCGAACTGCTCGCTACACCCTGACGGAGAGAGGTTTCTCGGAAAACAAAACACCACTTCATACACAGAATAAAGTCCCATTATATAGGCATTCATCAACTGAACAGTTGACAACTTCTCGCTCGTCAAGTACCTTACGTTTAAGGGGCGCGTGCTACAATCTTTGAGCTCTCACTAGATGGCATCCGCTTCATAGCGCACTCTCTGACACAACAAAGGAACAGCTATGACAGCCCGTATTTTAGTTCTCGACGACGAAGAAGATATCTTAGAAGTCTTCCGTCTCATCCTGGAACCCGAAGGCTATGAAGTGCACGTAGCCCAGCAGGTCTTCGATGACCTGGCCGACATAGAGCGATTAGCCCCCGACCTCATCATTCTCGACCTGGTCATAGGCAGCCAGCAAGATGGCCATCAAATGCTGCTGCGCCTGAAACAGCATCCAGCAACAGCCAGCATCCCCCTCATCCTCTGCACCGCCATGCAAAATGGCACCTCAGAACACGAAGAAGAACTGAACAAAATTCCCCGCCTGGAAAAACCCTTCGATGTGGACGAACTACTACGCATGATCAAACAACTACTGTCATCCTCCCCCTCACCCCAACAACCTTAAACCACCGGCTCGCATCCAACCAACCCCGTGCCCTCGAGATATGTAAGGCCACCCCTCGCGGGTGGCCGGTGAAACGCGGGTGTCCAGAGATGATATACTGCAGTGTCAGATCCACCAGGATCCATCTCACATCAATCAAGGAAAAATATGTCCACTAATCACAACGAAGGCCTGGTCAAACGCCGTGGCCTGACCACCACCGAACTGAACGAGATCGAACACCTCGCCCGGCTGTGCAACCAGCACGACGGACTCGACCTCAAACTCAACTGGAATGTCCTGCGCTCGCGTCCCCACAACCAGCTCAACGACTTCCTCTACTACGCCGATGGCCAGCTCGTCGGCTTCCTGGCCCTCTTCAGCTTCAACTCACAGGAGGGCGAGATCAGCGGCATGGTCCACCCCGACTATCGACGGCGCGGCATCTTCAACTCACTCTTCGACGCCGCCCGGCAGGAGTGCCACCACCGCGGCCTCCCCACCATGCTGCTAATCGTCGAACAGGCTTCGCCCGCCGGTCAGGCCTTCGCCCAACACCTGCAAACCACCTACGACCACAGCGAGTACAAAATGATCCTGCAGGAGCCACGCCTCCCAAATACCCCCAGCCCACGCCTGCTTTTCCGACCCGCTCGCCCGCAGGACACACACATACTGGCCCACATCACAGCCCAGGCCTTCCACATGCCCGAACGCGAGGTAAACTGGTATACTGAGAAAGTAATGACGGAACCTGATCGCTTCTACTTCGTAGGAGATTTAGAGGGAACCGTAATTGGCAAAATCGACGTTTCACTCTCTGAAAAGGAGGCCATCATATTTGGCTTCGCGGTCCTGCCCGCATACCAGGGCCAGGGCTACGGACGCCAGATCCTGGCACAAACCATCCAGCAAATTCGCGCTAAAGGTCAACAGCTCATCTGGCTCGAAGTCGCCACCGAGAACCGGCAAGCACTCTCGCTCTACCAATCCTGTGGCTTCAAAGAAACCGGCAGCTACGACTACTACCGCCTGCAACTCACATAAGCGAAAAAACCATGATGCAGCCATTCTGCAAAGCCTGTGGCCAACCAATATGGGGTCGTTGCCTGAACGCCCTGAACGCGAACTGGCACCCTGAACATTTCGTATGCGCTGGCTGTGGCCGTCCCATCGACGCAGCCAGCTTCCAGATGCATCAGGGCGCCCCCTACCATATCCAGTGCCACACCAATCTGATCGCACCACGCTGCGCCTACTGCGCCCGCCCCATGACAAACACGTTCCTCGTCGATTATTGGGGCACACACTTCTGCCCGGAGCACCAGCGCGAATATCCCCCCTGCACCTATTGCGGGCGCCTCATACCCCCACAACAGCTCGAACAACCACCAGCCGAGGCCATCCGCTGCCCCGTGTGCCGCTCAACCGCCATCGAAACAGCCCAGGATGCCCGCCCCTTCTTCAACAACGTCAAGCAATGGATCAGCAGCCAGGGCCTCGTCTACAACAATCTACCCCTCAGCCTGCAAATCTGCGGCAAAACACGGCTGGCTGAAATGCTGCAGGATCGCGGCCCAACTCACGCCCACGGCGCTACCGTCAGCTCAACCACCTACGACCACAATGGCCGCGCCGTCTACAACGAGATCAAAGGAGTGGCCGTGCTGCGCGGCCTGCCCGCTACCCTCTTCCAGGGCGTCACCGTCCACGAACTGGGACACGTCTGGCTCATCATACACAACATCCAGGGACAACCACAATGGGCGGAAGAAGGCTTCTGCGAACTCCTCTCCTATCGCCTCTACCAGGCCCTCAACACACCCGAAAGCCAGTACCATATCCAGAGCATCGAACAAAACCTCGACCCCATCTATGGCGAGGGCTTCCGCCGCATCCGGCACCGCGCGGAACAACTGGGCTGGCCACACTTCCTGGAAGCCGTGCGCACCACCAGGCGCCTGCTCCTCTAACTAACGCTCCGTCATATGCGGATCAAGCGCGTCACGCAAACCATCACCCACCAGGTTACAACTCAATACCGTCAGGAAAATCAAAATGCCCGGAATATACACCATCCCAGGGTTCCCATCAAAAAAGCCCTGCCCCACACTCACCATGCTCCCCCAGCTGGCTACCGGCGGCTTAATCCCAAAGCCAAAGAAACTCAATACCGACTCCAGAATAATATTGCTCCCCACCAGCAAGGTCGCGTTCACAATGATTGGCCCCGCCGCGTTGGGTAGAATATGCCTGAACATCAAACGAAAATTCTTTGCCCCAATCGTCTGCGCCGCGTACACATACTCACGCTCCTTCTGCGCCAGAAACTCACCTCGGATCAAACGCGCCGAGGTCGTCCAGCCAAAGATCGCAATCAACACAATCACATTGGCCGGATTGCCATTCGAGAAGGTAGCCGAGAGCACAAAAAGCAACAGGTAGAGCGGTACCGCCAGAATAGTGTCCGTTGCTCGCATCAAAATGTTATCAACAATCCCCCCATAATAGCCCGCGAACGACCCCACACTCACCCCCAGCACAATCGCCACAATCATCGAACTGAGTCCCACCAGCAGCGAGATCTGTCCACCCGCCATCGCACGCGCCATATAATCACGCCCCAGATCATCTGTGCCAAAAGGCAATTGCCACGACGCAGTCGCAAACGGCACATCCACACCCACATCGTCAGGACGATTATGCCCCGTCAGATACGGCCCCAGAAAACAGAACACGAACAATAGCAGCAGGAATACACCCCCAACCACCGCCATGCGGTTACGTATGAAGCGATCAAAGATGATCCGTCCCTGACTGCGCCGCTTCTGCACCAGTTCAGGAGTCACCTCCTGGATCAACTCCAGCTCCTCCTCCTGAGGGGTGCCAGCTTTCTCAAATGTCTCCATATCTGGTACTCCTTTCGCTCCAGAGCAGCCCGATTACGTATAACGAATACGCGGGTCCATCACTCCGTAGAGCATATCGGCGATCAGGTTAAACAGGATAACAAGCGACCCTCCCAAAAGCAGCATCGCCATCAGGATAGGATAGTCACGCCTATCAATCGACTGCAGGAACAACAATCCCATACCAGGCCAGTTGAATACACCTTCCGTCACCGTCGCACCACCCGCCACCGCTCCGAAATCAATCGCCACAATGGTCACCAGCGGAATCACCGCGTTACGCAGCGCATGACGCATCAACAGAGTGGACGGCGGAACCCCCTTGGCCCTGCCGGTACGGATATAGTCTTGCCTGATCACATCCACCATACCCGCTCGCAGATAACGACTCCAACGCGCGGTAAACAACAGCGACAACACAATCATCGGCAAAAACAGATGCAGCACGTGATCAAGGAAATAATCGAACGGTGTGGCAAAGGCTACATCAAGCGTGGCCGTGCCCGAGGTCGGCAGCCAGTGCAGCGTCACTCCAAAGATACTCTGCAAAAACAACCCGAAGAGAAACGTCGGCATCGAAATGCCAAAGTAGGTCAACGTCGTAATCGCATAATCAGTAATGCGTCCCTGCGCAACAGCCGAAACGGTTCCCAGCACCAGCGCCAGGATCAATGACAGGATAAACGAGCTCAAAAACAGCTCCAACGTGGCCGGGAAACGCTGCCCGATGATACCAATCACGGGCTGCCCGGTGGCAAACGACGTGCCAAAATTACCAGTAAAAGCGTTCGTGATCCACTTGATGTACTGCACAGGCAGAGGATCATCCAACCCCATACTGGCACGCAGAGCCGCCCGCCCGGCAGCATCCAGCTGCGGATTGTCGTATACCTGCTCAGGCCCACCCGGCAACAAATGCAGCAGGATGAACATGAGCACAGAAATGAATAACAGCAGCGGTATCGCCTGTAGCAATCGCCTGATAATATACTGTCCCATAGCGGCCTCCGCTCAATTCTATCATTTCGCCACTTTTTAGTAAAAGGAGGTCTCTGTTGGAAATTCCCAACCAGAGACCTCTATGTCACCGCTCAATCTATCGGGAATGTGCATATACTATGCATAACCGCATAGCCACATAGCCAGCCATCAAGCCGGCGCTAGCACTTCCCACCATCACACCACCACTCCCAGATGTTCACCGTCTCAGAAGCGGCAAACGGCCCGGGCTTGTAGTTGTGCGATGTCTTCTTATGGGCAGAAAGGTCGTTCGGGCTGAACTCCGTAGCAACCGGGAAGTCCGTCAACAACAACTGGTGAATCTGGTTGAAGATCTGCTGCCGCTTGTTAGGATCAGCCGTGCTCAACTGCTGCTTCTGCAAGGCCTCCATCTGCTGACTACAGTACCAGTTGAAGTTTGAAATCCCAATCTGATCACACGAGAAACCACCAGAGTCGTTGGGGTCATAGCTATAGCTGCTGGCCCACTCGGCGATATCATATGTACCCGCTTTACCACCCGGCAGGAAAGAACCAAAGAATGTGCTGGCCGGATAGTTCTGGATGGTCGTGTTGACGCCAATCTTCTTAAAATTCGCCTGGTTAATCTGCTCGTCCTGAGCACGCCAGGTGTTGTTGGCCGTAGAGGAATATTTGAAATCTAGCTTCAGACCACCCTTCGCGCGAATACCATCAGGCCCCTTGACCCAGCCCGCCTGGTCAAGCAGCTGGTTAGCACCGTCAATATCAAATTTCGGACACTGCGCATCCGCCTGGAACCCGGGCGTATAAGCCTTACTATGGTCAGTACAGATCGCGTCAGCAGACCCCAGACGCGCGACCTTGATCAACTGATCACGATCAATAGCCATCGCCATGGCCTTGCGCACGTTGACATCCTTCAGCGCCGGATTGTTCTGGTTGAAGTGAATGGCCTCAAAACTCGCCCCGGTGCTGGAGATATATTCATAATTGCTCAATGCCTTGTACGATGGGATCTTGGAAGCATCAAGGAACCACGCAGAAGTGATCGAGCCAGACTGGAAATCCTTCAACACCGTGTTCTGGTCGGTGACCGGACGGAAGATGACCTTGTCCAGGTACGGCAGCCCCTCAGAAGCACGATAATAGTTAGGATTGCGCTCCAACGTGTAATGATCGCCCGGCTTGCTCTCCGTCATCGTAAAAGGACCACTGACCACCGCCGGCTTCAAAAAGTCCGCCGACTTCTTGATCTGATCAGGTGCAACATTCTCAAAATGATGCTTGGGCAGCGGCGCCAATCCACCATCAGTCCAGGCCGTCAGGAATGGAGCGTATGAGGACTTGAGATGGAAGGTGATGGAAAGCTTGTCCGAGGACACATCGGCCGAATCAATGAACTTGTAAGCCACTGTACCCGTCGCTGGAAACTTGGGATTGAGCCAGAGCTTCCAGGTGAAATCCACATCCTCTGCTGTCAACGGCTGGCCATCAGACCATTTCAGCCCGGAACGCAGCTTGAAGGTCCAGGTCTTCGCGTCAGCACTTACCCCACCATTCTCCACCGTCGGCACCTCTGTGGTAATGCCAGCCTGAATTTTCCCATCAGGCGTGCCATTGAACAGAGGCGCGTAAAGCCCATTCATTACCATGGTCGCGAAGGTCTGCACCGAAGCATTAGGAATAAATGAGTCAGGCTCATTGACAATGTCATCAATCCATGTTCCACCCTTCACAGGTGTGTTGCTGGTAGGCTTCGCAACAGGTGTAGGACCACACGCACTCAATACGAGCACAATGATGGCCGCGAACGAAATAGGGATCGTGAGGAATCTTGACCTCAATTTTTGGAGCATGCTGCCCTCCTCAAAATGAACGCTGGGGGTCATGAACAACTAAATACCTATAGTTATCGGGTTAATAATAGTCACCAATCAAAAGTCACAGCGTCGAGCGGATTGCCTTCCTGGCATTGCTTCTTGATGACTGGAAAGTAAATCTGGCCATGAGAAATTCTTACTGTATGTTTACTACGTAAGTTTATGGCTATTTCTCACATCACGGCCCCTACTATTGAAAATTGTGCCACATAGTTCGCCCGTCTACAAGTGGAAATAGCACGAATAACTCACTTCAATAGACATCAGACCACCACTTTTATACGCTCTCCCAGAGCACTATATGCGCCTCTCCGCTATGTGGCACCTCCAGTTTGTCAAGCAGTTTATCAATCACATTTTCAGGCACACTGGCAGCACGCCCCCTGTTCCTGCTCAAAATAGTTTCCAACGAGGCGTCAAGATAAACGATACGCACACGCGCCCCGTAAGAGACGAAAAAATCAACCAGCTGCTCACGCAGCGCGCGGGTCACGTTGGTGGCGTTCCAGACAAAAGACTGCTGCCGGCGCATATAAACCCGAGCACGCTCTTTAGCCTCCTGGATGACCGGCCCCTGGTTTTTTTCAGGCGATATCTTCAACGTTTTGCGTATCTCATCCAGCGCGACAACCGGCCATCCACTAAGGTGCCGCGCGATCCAGCTATCCTTGCCCACGCCCGGCAAACCCGCCATCAGCACAACTTCAAATCTGGTATCATCATACGCGGCATAATCAGGATGCCCATGCTCGCTATGGAAGTAGACAAAACGACTATGCGACGACGCAAACTGGCGCGGACCATCATAACAGCCCTGCTCCCTGCAAGACTCACGAAACAGTTCTATCTGTTGTAATAGTTCTATTTGATTGGCGCAGCTTCTGCCCCGC
>JAFMRP010000658.1 GCA_017354095.1 Ktedonobacteraceae bacterium | reverse complement strand
CGCGCCTTTTATGGCCGCTGCCGATGTCGTGATGGGGAAAGCTGGTCCCAACATGCTTTTTGAGTCGGTGACGCTGGGACGGCCTTTTATCGCTACCGCCTACATTCCGGGGCAGGAACACGCCAATTTAGAGTTCATCCGCCGTCACGGGCTTGGCTGGGTCGCCCTCACCGCTGAGCAGCAGATGGCATTGCTGACGCGATTGCTTGCCGAGCGGGCCGAGCTTGCATCCATGGATGCAAGCGTCGAGGAATATCGCCGCTGGAACCTTGAGGGCACGCAGAAAATCGCGCCGCTGATCAAAAAGTTAGTGGCGAGAGTAGAGATATAAAACTGGTGGACTAAAAAATTTACAGGGACGTAAATTTTTATTTGCTTATTTCAAGTCGCCCAGCAGTGCGCGCGCGATTACGATGCGCTGGATCTGGTTTGTGCCCTCGAAGATCTGGGCCACTTTTACATCGCGCATCATGCGTTCAACCGGGTAATCGCGAACGTAGCCGGCGCCGCCGAGCACCTGAACCGCGTTGGTCGTGACCTCCATAGCTGTATCGGTGGCAAAGCACTTGGCCATTGCGGCATACATCCTGGCGTTCTGCTCTGTATCCAGCTTATAGGCGGCCTCGTAGACCAGCAGACGCGAGGCCTCGATCTTCATTGCCATATCGGCCAGCAGAAATTGCAGGCCCTGAAAGGCCGCGATGGGGCGTCCGAACTGCTGGCGCTGCCGGGCATACTGGCGCGCGGTATCGAAGGCTGCCTGGGCTACGCCGACCGCGATGGCGCCGATATTGACGCGTCCGCCGTCGAGCGATGAGAGCGCGATTTTGAAGCCCTGTCCCTCTTCGCCGATGCGATTGGTTATGGGGATGGCGCAGTTGTCAAAGATAAGTTCGCGTGTTGGAGAGGAGTGCAGGCCCATTTTGCGCTCAGTTTTTCCGAAGCTGAAGCCGGGCGTATCCTTCTCCACGACGAAGCAGGAGATGCCGCCGGCTGCCTTACCGGGCTTGCTGCGGGCCATGACCAGGTAGATATCGGCCTCACCGCCGTTGGTTACCCACAGTTTATTGCCGTTGAGCACGTAGCTATCGTTCTGCAGCTCGGCCCGGCATTGCAGGCTGGCCGCGTCCGAGCCCGCCCCGCTCTCGCTGAGCGAGAAAGCTCCCAGCAGTTCACCCATGGCCAGTCGTGCCACCCAGCGCTGCCGCTGTTCCTCGTTGCCAAAGCGCGCGAGCGAGCCGGTGATCATATTGTGGACTGAAAGGCCCACCGCGGTTGCCATCTCGCCCTTCGCCAGCTCCTCGTAGACCAGCGCGCCCTCCAGGCGGCTGAGCATGCTGCCGCCGTATTCTTCTGGCGTTGTCATGCCCATCAGGCCCAGCCCGGCCATTTTTGTATAGACTTCGCGCGGAAAGTGGTAGTTTTCGTCCCATGATTCCGCGTGTGGGGTGATTTCTTGTTCGGTGAAGCGACGTACCATGTCGCGAATATCTGATTGCTCCTCATTGAGATCAAATTGCATATGAGATTTTCCTTTTATGCTATCTATGCTTATTCAACCAGGGCTATAATCATGATAGCATGTTTGGAGCTATTTCACCTGCCAGACCTGCATCGTGCGATCAACGCCGGCTGAGGCTATGCGTGTGCCATCGGGCGACCAGGATATGCTCAGCACGTAGTTGGTATGTCCTCTATAGGTAAAGGTCGTCTTTTTGGTGATCGGGCTCCAGATCTGCACGCTTTTATCATTGCCGCCCGCAGCCAGATATCCGCCGTCAGGTGACCAGGCCAGGGCGTTTACGTAGGCCGAGCTTCCTGGTCCGCGTGTCGCATTGCGCGTGCCCGTTTGTGTATCCCAGATCAGCGTCGAGTGATCGTTGCTGGCGGAGGCCAGGTAGCGGCCATTGGGTGACCAGGCCAGGGCATTGACGCTTCGTTCGTGCAACTTGAGCGTGATCAGTTCTGGCTGGGGAGAGAAGAGCATGCTGAGCAGCGAGCGCTTCTGCTGCTCGTGAAATGGCTCCCAGATCATGATTTTGCGATCTTTGCCTGCTGAAGCCAGGCGTCTGCCATCGGGTGACCAGGCCAGCGTCTTTACGGCGTCCTGGTGGCTGCGATAGGTCTCCATAACGTGCGTATTGACGTTCCAGACCTGCACCGTTTTGTCTTCTCCCGCCGATGCGATATGGACGCGGTCGGGCGACCAGGCGACCGCGTTGACCTGCTGCTGATGGCCGTGATAGGTGAAGATCGGGTTGCCTCTGGCTGTGTCCCACACCAGGACACTTTTGTCGTAGCTGGCGGAGACCAGGAATTTACCATCGGGCGACCAGGCCAGGGTGGTGACACGGTGCTGGTGTCCTTTGCAGGTCAGCAGGTGTTTGCCGTTGGCCGCGTCCCATATGCGCACGGTGCGGTCAAAGCTGGCAGTGGCCAGGCGCCTGCCGTCGGGCGACCAGGCCACGCAGGTAACGCGCCTGGTATGGCCACAGCAGGCGTAGAGCATGTTGAGCTGAGGGATGATGTTGGGCCGGGCCTGCTGGCTGGTTTTGCCGGAGGTCCTGGAGGGCAGGCCCGGCATCGGAGGAGGCTGATAGGGCTGAAGCGGATTTGATAGTGACGCCGGGCCTGCGGCCACGTTGTAGAGTTGATTGGTGATGCGCTGTAGTTCTCTTTGCACGTTGGCAATGCTCTGAGGCCGTTTATTGATGTTGATGCTGACCATGTTCATGACCAGCGCGTCCAGCCCTTCCAGTCCTGGCTGTTTGATGGTGAGGGGAGCGAACTGGAACGGCGTTTCTGAGGGATCATCGCCGCTCAGCATCTGGTGCAGCGTTGCTCCCAGCGCGTAGATGTCGGCGCGGGCAGTGCTCTGTGATTTGCCGTACTGCTCGGGGGCGGCATAGCCTGAGGAGCCGAGCGCGGTAGTATCTTTGGCCTGTCCCGGCTTGAAGAGACGCGCGATGCCGAAGTCAATCAGGTAGATGTGACCGTTGGGGGTCAGCATAATATTGGCCGGTTTGAGGTCGCGGAAAATAATGGGGGGCTGACGGGTATGCAGGTAGTTCAGCACGTCGCAGACCTGCAGGGCGATGTTCAGCGCCTGATTGATGGGTAGTTTGTTATCGCTCTGTTTCTCCAGGCGATCTTCCAGCGTTTCGCCTTCAATGAAGTCCATCACCAGGTAGGACCGGCCCGTATCGGTGAATTGTTCGTAGATGCGCGGCAGATTGGGGTGTGTCAGGCCTGCCAGCAGCATGGCCTCGTGCCGGAACGCCTGCTGAGCCTCGACCATCTCCTGCGCGCTCAGGCTGTTCTGGCTCATCTCCTTCACCGCGACCAGGCGGTTGCCAAACTGTGTATCGGCGGCTTTATAGACCGCGCCAAAGCCGCCGCGTCCGGCCGGGTGCAGGATGACGTAGCGCTGCTTCAGCGTCGTATTCTGGCTGAGCAGCCCTGTGAGTGAGCCGTTACCTGGTCCGCCAGGGATGGCGGGTATGACGACCGTTGAAGCTGGAGCGCGCAGTGCCTGTCCACACACACGGCAGAAGGAGGCCTGAGTTCGGTTGGCCGCACCGCAGCTATCGCAAAATTGTGAAGCAGAGAGCACGTTCTCACCTTTGATCAGACATTTGTCCTAATTGTGTATTCTTTTGTACAGTAATATAGTCTCTCAGGATTGTCAAGAGGATATCGCACAAACGCTGGTGAGTTATGAGAGTGAGCGGGAGTGGGGTCAGATGTAAAAATCCCGTACGAAACCCTTCACAACCCTTCACACGGCTCCGGAGGCCGATGCAACCCTTCACCAAACCCTTCACCGACCTTTCACAACCCTTCAACCCTTCACAACGACTGACTTGCCAGCAACATCAGCGGAGATGATCGACAGGGATATCGCTGCTAATATATTGATGCTTATCAAATCAGCAGAATTAACGCTTGTAACGCTTGTAACACTTCTGAGGAGGCAGAGCAACGTGTCTTTTCGTCCGTTTCATGGTCT
>JAFMRP010000657.1 GCA_017354095.1 Ktedonobacteraceae bacterium | reverse complement strand
GCAGTGGCCGGCCCGGCGAAGGCAGCACATTCGCCTTTACACTGAAACGAGCTCACCCTACGCCGCTGCATCCACCACAGTACCTCGATGCCTCGCGGCGCTGATGCCTGGGCTGAACAGTTATGTCGCTTCCGCCCTGACGTAGCCTCGCTCCTTCGCATACTGCCATAACGACTTTTGTAGCTGCCGGCGAGCACGCGATATACGGCTCATCACTGTTCCGATCGGTATCTGCAGCACATCGGCAATCTCTTTGTACGAAAGCCCTTCAATGTCGGCCAGAATAACAGCCATGCGAAAATTCGGCGGCAGGTCGTTCAGTGCCTTAAATACATCCTCATCCAGGTACTGCGCCAGCACCTCTTCCTCTGCCCCCTGGCTGAGATCCTGCCCGCTCAGATCACGGATCTGATTATAGAGATAAAATTCCTCTCCCTCCGGGAGCGAAACGGGCGCGGGATGCGCAGCCTGCTTGCGATAGCGATTGATCGCCGATGTGTTGAGGATGCGGAAAAGCCAGGCCCGGAGATTTGTTCCCGGTTGATAGGTATGGGAAAAGCGAAATGCCTTGAGCATGGTTTCCTGCACCAGGTCTTCCGCTTCTTGGGGATTATTCGTCATGCGCAATGCGGTGCGATAAAGACTATCTAACTGGGCGAGTACTCCTTCCGTGAAATCCTCACTCACCACCTGTGGCGCCTGTTCCTGCTGATTTTGGAACTGCGGCTGCTGCTCCGACATTCAATACTCCTCTACTGTGACACCCACTCCCCGTCGCTTTAACTCTGCAACTCTTCCTTCTAGAGAGTAGGTACTACCTGTCAGTATAACGCACTTGGGCGTGGGAATGAAAGCCCCCCCTGTTATGTTAGAATTAACAGACATACTGTGGCGAGATCATGTAGGAGAAGGTTTTTATGGATCACATGAACTGTGTGGAAATCACAGCTCGTCTTCATCTCTATCTTGACCGCGAGCTCGGCCAGGACGAGGTTGAGGTGGTGCAACAACATTTTGGGGCTTGTCCAAGCTGTGAACATCGTTTCCATTTCGATTTGAGCCTCAAACGCCTCATTCATGAAAAATGCACTATCGAGCATGCCCCGGCCCACTTACGCGAAGCAGTAATGCGCATCGCTCGCACGCCACTGGGCGAACCGATTGATATTGATCCTGAACTGGCACAAGAAATTAAGGCAGACCTTAATGGCTAAGACGCTATCGCTCTAAATGCCAACACCGAACATTTGCAACATGATGATCTTTATCTCAGCCAGGATCAGCAGTTCTCCTGGTGCGAGGACAATGGCCAGGCCAAAAAAGGGACGCAACTGACGAAAGTCCACAAAGGTCATCTCTCGCTTGCTAATGGAGATCAATACAATCAGGTTTATATGGCTGAGGGCTAGCACCAGCCCTCCTGTGCTGAGCAGCGCAATAGGGTACAGGAATAACCCGTTTTGCGAGAGCACCGCGCAGAAACATACGACCAGTAGAGGTATAAGAAAGAACAAATCTTTCCAACGCGCGATGCTCTTCTGCTCATTGTACTCGCACCAGCACAACCGATTAAATAGCGGTTGCGCGAATGCAGCCAGCGCCAGTCCTGTCAGCAAACCAGTCGCCAGGCGCAGATCATTGTTGGGCTGGTAGAGATGAGGCAGGCCAAGGTCGAGCAACCAGGAGTTCGTACCATCAATGGCCATGGTAACAACACCGCCCGCCAGCACCAGGCTTACCGGCAACGGCGGCAGGAACTGCGCTCGACCACGTTTGCTACTATGTATACCCACCAGCGTTGCCAGAAAGCCCAGGTAGATGCCGGTATCGCGCGCACAGAGCGGTAGTAACTCTCCCCCCAGCGCAAATATATGGCCTGGCATCTGCGCGCATAATCCACTGACCAGCCAGCGCAAATCCTCTAAAAGATCTATCGTAGGCACTATATCAAAGCGTTGATGTAGATGAACAGGTTAAAGAAAACCATCAGACCCACCAGGATCAACAGCACGCCTGTTCCAACCTCTATTTTCCCCAGGTGCGGCTTGAGCCACTTTAACACACGACTGAACTGGTTGAGTCCCAGACCGAGCAGCAAAAATGGCACACCCAGCCCCAGCGAGTAGGTGAGTAGCAGCAATACTCCATGCTGGAGCGTCGTTGAGTTGGCCGCTATGACCAGGATGGAGCCCAGAATCGGGCCTACGCACGGCGTCCAGGCCAGCGCGAAGACAACCCCGATGAGCAGCGAGGCAGGGTAACTGGGCCGTTCCGGGTGAAATTCGATCCGCTTCTGCCAGTACATCAGAGGCGTTTTTAAAATGCCGATCAGGTGCAGACCCACAATGATAAGCAGCACGCCTCCAATCTGCTGCAAAAGGGGTAGATGCGCTCGCAAGAAACTGCCCAGTACGCTGGCAGTCGCACCCAGCGTCACAAACGCCAGCGTGAAGCCCCCCACAAACGTTGCTGCGTGCAGGAACGTGGTAAGGCGCGATGCCACCAACGCTCTATCCTTGTCAGACTGGTGAACGCTTTGCCCCACCAGTTGGGCCAGGTAGATCGGCACCAGCGGCAAAACACACGGCGAGAGAAATGAGGCCAGCCCGGCCACAAATGCAATACCAATGCTCAACTGTGATGTATTCATACTTCACCCACTATATACAAATCTCAAATCTGTTTTTCTATTCTAAATTCATTTTACCATGGTCGTTTTGTTCTGCCGGCTCACGAATGACGCTGGATGGCCAGAATACTAGGAGCGGGAGGTGCAGGAGCGCGTCAGCCCTCCTGCTTCCTTTTCCCTGCTCTGGCCAGGCTCCTGCGCCACTTCTTCAGAATCTCTTCCGCTTTCTGGATCAATTGCTCACCATCCTGGTCTCCCTTCAGACCATAGCGCGTCAACTCCTTCAGCGCGAAAACAATAATGGTATCATCAGGTGTGCTGGTTGCTTCAAGCGCGTTCAGCGCCGTGAGCGCCACGTGGCGATCAACATCGATCAGTGCGCGCAGCAATGCCGCGACCGCTTGACGCGTTCCCAACTGCCCAAATGTATAGGCTACACTCGCACGCACGCCGCTATCCTCATCATATTGTAACAGCTGCTGCAGGCGCTGGTACACCTCTGGATGTTCTGCAACTCGCTGCCCCAGCAGTCGAAATAACTCCACCGCGCGCTGGCGTACCCAGGCGCTCGCATGATACAACAATTCCGTGATGGTACCATCGCTCAACAGCTCGTCCCCCAGTTCATACCAGCTGCGTTTCCGCCCTCGCGTGCTTGCCTGCCATAGCAGGTAGGCGAGTGAGTCGAGCGCGGTAACCTGGGTTATTTCTTCCGTGCTATTGAGCAATTGTAGTAGCCAGCGCAAAATCTTGATGCGCGTAGGCGGGCGCAGCGCTCCACGTACAAGACGCAAGCTCTCTATGGCCTCAAGACGTCCAGGATGATCCTGGCGCAAAAGAATGGTGCCAAGCGCAGCCAGCGCGTATTCTCCCCCACACGCCGCCAGGGTATAACTGGCCTGGCGGCGCACCTCCACTGTCTCCGATCGCAGCAATGGCAAGATGCGTGTCGGCAATCCCGACTGCTGCAGCTCGTCTCGCATGCTGTCCCGGCGCGCTATCTCTTCCATGCAGATCAGTACCGCCACCTGTACTGGCACTTCCTTTTCCCCAAGCATCTGACTGAGTGGCATCATTAAGGTTGGCCAGGCAATTTTGCTCAGGGCGTGTGCAGCGTGCATCGCGATGTCAGGATTGGTATCCCGTAAAAGCTGTAAAAGACACAGCGAGAGCTGTTCCCTTTGCGCTTCGGTGATCTGAAATGGCAGCTCCGTCGCAAACATATAGACCGCCGCTTTGCGGGCTTCCTCCTCTTCCCGCGCATCTAAAAATTGGAGCAGTGTCTCTAACCCGGCAGCCTTCCGGCAACTGAGCAGGGTGTAGGCCGCGGTTAACCTTACCGGCAGCGCTTCCTCTGCGCCGATATGCATGCATAGCCTCTCAACG
>JAFMRP010000656.1 GCA_017354095.1 Ktedonobacteraceae bacterium | reverse complement strand
TTCATCCGAGAACCGCAACAAAAATGTCCTCTATTCGTCCACGTTCAGCGTTCAGGCCGAACCAGCGAAATCTGCAACGCCCCGTATGCACTATTAGCCAGCAAAATGGGGCATTTGTCCCTCTAGGGGGAAAGCTGGTATGGTGTATCCTGATGAAAGTTAGCCACAGCCAATCATCAGGGTTTTTTCGATGTCACCACACACACATCACCACAGGCGGGGAAGTTGCATCGATGATAAAACAGCGTCCCTGGCCTGATAAGGGCTGCAGGACGCTGATTGAGTGAGTGAGTAGCTTTGCTCGTTCAGGCTCTGGGACGGCGCTCGGCAGGTTTGACGGCGCGAACGATCATCCAGGCGGTGGGTAGGAGCGCAGTGGCAACCACCAGCTTGAGCAGGTCGCCGGGAATGAAGGGCAGAATGCCCTGCTGGAGCGCTGTCAGGATATCCAGATGCAGCACCACAGCCAGCCAGGCGGTACCAATGACATCGATGGCAATCGCGCTGGGCAGCATAGCCAGCGCGGAGGTCAGGAAGCGGCGATCCAGCCCCTTTTCACAGAGTAGCCCCACAATAAAGGCCGCAATCGGATAGGACCAGAGGTAGCCACCGGTATAGCCAATGAGGTGTATGAAGCCGCCAGAAGCCCCGGCAAAAACTGGCAGGCCAGCCGCGCCTTCCGCAAGGTAGGCCAGCATAGCCAGAGCGCCACGTCGGCTGCCGAGCGCGGCACCGGTCAGGAGAACGGCCAGAGTTTGCAATGTCACAGGAACCGGTGTAATGGGAAGATAGAAAGAGACCTGCGCGCATAACGCGAGAAATATACTGAATCCGACTACCAGCAAACCATCTTGCAACAGCGAGGCGCTTTTTGATGACCTCGCTGGTATGATGTGGTCGACAAGGGTAGTGCCAGGTGCAATCATCATACGGAAAATGCTCCTTTTTGTGTAATAAACAGACTTGAGCGCATAGATCTATTTACTCAGGAATTATTATACCTGGCATTTGCGTGAAATACCACCGGAGGTGGTGACAGCGCTAAGCGAGTAGCTCGGCGCTGTCGTATTTGGGATTGTTCACCAGCCTGGAAACGGGGCGCGCAGTCATCTCTTGCTCCGGGTAACTTTTGAGCAGCGACAGCAGGAAAGGTGTGTCGTGGATATCGTAATCGAGCCATAGGTCGCGCGCTTCTGGAGCAAGAATAGCGGGCATTCGATTGTGAATAGGGGCCATCAGGCCATTGGGGTCGGTAGTTACAATCGTGCAAGTGCGCAGTACCGGACCATCGGGACTTTTCCAGGCGTCCCATAGGCCAGCGAGGGCGAATGGTTCCTGGTTTTTCAACGTGATATACATCGGTGTTTTCGTTTTTGAGCCCGGCTCAGACTTCCACTCATAGAAGCCATCGGCCAGGACCAGGCAGCGCCGTGAAGAAAGAAGGCGCTTGAAGCTTGGTTTTTCGGCCAGCGTCTCGGCGCGCGCGTTGATCATGCGCGATCCGATGCTCTCCTCCTTTGCCCACGAAGGGATCAGACCCCAGCGCAGCCACTCAAGGTGTGAGCTGCCGTTGCGCATAATCGCCACGATATCCTGCGTGGGAGCAACATTGTAGCGCGGCGTAGTTTGCAATGTTGGTGGCACATTGAAGGTCCGCGCAATGTTATTGATGTCGGTTATTAGCGTAAAACGTCCGCACATGTGGAACTCCTTATCTGAAAATGATGCAGTCCACGCCCATTTCAATAATCACAACAAACAATGCTTTCTCTATTCTATTCCTTTTTGGTACGTTTGAGGTGGTTATGCAACGTTATTTTGTGTGCGGGAAGCGTCCATGTCACGCGGGGAGAAGCTGAGGAATTTTGTCAAGAGGGGCAATCTGGTTTTTTTTATGTGCTCGCGATAAATGTTTTTGCTCTGGCAGACAGGCCCCGTTTTTTTGAGGGAGGCCATGACTTTTTTTATATAGCCGTTTTTTTTGAAAGGCCTTGAGGCTTTTTTTAAAAACCCGTTTTTTTTGTTAGCAGCACGCAACGAGACTACAGGACGTTTTTTTTGTTGTGACTTGTGGTTGCGAAACCCTTTTTTTTGTTGGGGCCGTGGGCCAGCGCTGATATATATTGGTTTTTTTTCTTCGCGGCCCGCCTGAGGAGCCGTTTTGCCAGTTCCAGATCCATTACCCGGCAAGCCAGGAGGAGGAGCTTTTTTTTGTTGTCTGGTTGTACGCCTACGTTGATAGTTGCGCAATGAAACCAGTCGTCCAGGGGCATGAGAGGCAGCTTTAGCAGTTTCGGCCGGCCTGTAACCATGCTCGCTGAGCACCTGTGGCAATTGTGGGGCCTCATCGGGGGCCAGGTGAAGTGGTGCGGCATAACCAGGGACTGTCTCGACGTGGGAGCAGTAGTCATCCCAGCAGTTCGCCAGATTGAAATCGGGCGAGCGCTCAAAGTGTTCTTCTCGCATTCGAGCGGTCTGGATACGCGAAACGCAGTAGACCTGGAAGCGCCCATTGCACGAGCCAACGAGGTACCAGGAGCTGGCTTTAGCAACCAGGCCATATGGTTCAACCAGTTGCACGCTCCGTGTATCGTCAAGCTCGCGATAGACCAGGTCCAGCCTGTAATCCTGCCACAGCGCCTGCTGGATGATTGGCAGGCACGAGCTAACATCCTCGCTGTGGTGCCACCAGGAGGCGTCCAGGTGGACACGCTGGCGTGTCTGTTCGGCCTGTTCGCGTAGTGGAGGGGAGAGGGTCGCGTTGAGTTTGAGCAGGGCATCTTCCAGGGCATGAGCCAGGCCCAGATCGGCCAGGGGGCCTGCGATATGGAGGAGGGACAGGGCACGCACCTCATCTTCGCACAGGCCATTGAGCCTCGTCTGGTAGCCGTCAAATAGGGAGCAGCCGCCACCGGGGCCACGCTCGGTGTAGATGGGGATACCGGCCATGCCCAGAGCTTCCAAGTCACGATAGATCGTTCGTTCAGAGACTTCGAGCTGGTCGGCCAGATCGTGTGCGGTCATTCTACCTTTTGCTTGTAAGAGCATCAAGATCGAGAGGAGCCGATCTGCGCGCATAATGTAGTAGACCTCCGTAATGATATGGGGTCGTCTGTAGCAGAACAAGTATACCATGAACTCGAACAAAAATCTAGTGCTCCGGGCTATTCTGCGGCGGCTTGCCGGTCGATAGATTCTGGTAACACGTCCATTTGTAGGGGCGCGTGGTTCTCCAGGAGAGAGGAGACAGTCACGTTTATGGAACATGACATTCATCAGAGACAAATGGTAGAGCCATCTATAGGGCAGGCAGCTACGCTTGGCCAAAGGTGCCTGGCAGAGTTTATCGGCACGGCCTTTCTTGTATTCGTGGGTGCCGGAACGGCGACGGCATCGGGCTCTATGCTGGGAAGTAAAGTGCAGGCGATGATAACCATTACTGACCTGCTTGCCGTTGCACTGGCCTTTGGTTTTGCACTGACCGTCATGTTTTACACCATTGGTCACATTTCTGGTTGCCACATCAATCCGGCAGTCAGCATAGCGATGGCGGTTCTCAAACATATAGATTGGAGTGAGGCGGGGGCCTATATCGTTGCCCAGCTGCTGGGAGCACTGGTTGGAGCAATGATCATCGCCCTGGCATTTCCGGCAGCAGCCACCACGCTATCAGGTTATGGAGTCACAAATTTTGTTGAGTTAACAACCAGCTACCTGGTGGCGGTAGTTTTAGAGGCAATAGGCACCTTTTTCCTGCTCATGGTCATTATGGGAACGGCGGTAAACAGGAGAGCGCGTCCGGTGATAGCGGGTATCGCCATGGGATTGACCCTGGCGGCCCTGATTCTAGCGCTTGGTTCTGTGACGGGCGGCAGCCTGAATCCGGCTCGTACGATTGGTCCATGGCTGGTGCAGATCATGATGGGTGGTTTCTATCCATTTTCGCATCTGTTCGCTTATATCATCGGGCCGATTGTGGGTGGTATTCTAGGGGCTTATGCCTACTCATATCTCTCATCCATGGCAGA
>JAFMRP010000655.1 GCA_017354095.1 Ktedonobacteraceae bacterium | reverse complement strand
GCAAATGCTTGCAATGCCCTCCAGGACCGATCCTGGAAGATAGGTATAAAGCGGTGGGCCAATGGGAATAAAAAGAGGGTTGAATATTGTAATAGGTGACAAGCAAGTAAACAGAGGCGGAGATCTGGATATAACCGGCAGGTTGAGCGCCTCGCAAGCAAGAGGAGTTTAGCTTATGAGTATTGGTGGACAGAGTGACGCGAAAACAGAGCGCAAAGTCTATCGCTTAACCCCGGAGGGGTATGCTAAAAAGCAAGAACGCCTGGATTATTTGCGCAACGTGAAGCGCAAAGAAATCGCCGACTATATTCATGAGGCGAAAGAGGCGGGGGATATTAGCGAGAGTAGCGCCTATGAAGATGCTAAAAATGAGCAGGCCAAAGTCGAAGGGGAGATCTTACAGCTAGAACAACTGCTTTCCTACGCCGAAATCATGACTCCCGACATGCATGAATCACTGGATGGCCCTGTTACTGTACGCATCGGCATGCAGGTAGATGTAGAGAGCGACAGTGGAGCCAAACGACTCTTCAAAATTGTCGAAACCTTTGAAGCTGATCCTAAATCTGGTTTGATCTCCGATCAATCTCCTGTCGGCAAAGCGCTGATGGATCACAAGGTGGGCGATTCGGTGAGCGTCTCGACACCCGGCGGTGTCTCAACATACACCATCCTCTCCATTCGCCCGATGCTCTAACGCTCGGGCGCGGAGACGTATAAAGCGCGCTTATTCCCGCCGCGCAAAATCTTTCCATAAACAAACAATGCCCGTGATCTTTTCTACACACGGGCATTGTCTGCTAATGATGGATCGAACCATCCAGCATGATGGCCCCTGAAAGCGTCTTCACTTTTGCCAGTTGCTCCTGCGTCAGATTGGTGACATCTTTCAGGTTGGCCCCGCTCAGGTTGGCTCCGCTCAGATTGGCGTTTCTCATGTCACTACCATGCAGATCACTACCAGCCAGGTTCGCTCCTGTGAGGTTAACATAACTCATAGCGGCGAAACTCAGGTTGGCCCCGCGCACGTCCGCGCTGTGCAGGTCGATCCCGAAAAGATTGGTATCGCGCAGATCAACATTACGCAGATTCGCACCGTGTGCGTCAAGCTCACGCAGGCTAATAATAGGTGTGTCGTTGTTGATCAGCTTGGTCTCGTAGAGAAAGCGCAGCAGTGCCCCTTTGCCATCTCCATCCAACTGGCGCAGCACCTCCGCTGTTTTAATCTGAGCCACCAGGCGTTCGATAGAGGTCTGCCTGGCGTGCAGCAGATCGTTGTGCAGCAGCATGTCTGTGATGCTCTCCTGGTACGCCATCAATATGCTAGCCTGCTGTTGCGCATGCGCAATCTGCAGAGCAGTTGCACGCTGCTGATCGTTGGTCTGCTGAGCCAGCAAACCCTGCTGCACGCTCAGCCAGGTAATACCAAGCAGCAGGATGACAGAGGGAAGAAGCAGGTGCAGCCAATCCCAGAACGTCCTGTTCGATCGCTGAGGGGCGTCGGCCATCTGAAAACGAGCCTCCAATCCCATGTACATCTCGTGAGATTGTGTTGGTTATATTAGCATATCTATAACACACTTCACGATAAAAGAAAAGCAAACAGACAACTTAGATCACAAACTGGCCATCCTTGCTGAACAGCTCTCCATTAACTCGCACCTCACTATCCTCACGCAACAGTGGCGCCGCCTGAGCATACCGGTATTACAGCGCAAAATGACCCATCAGCACACAGTGATCACTCCCACGCGATGAGCAGTCGGTATCCAGGCTCAACGGCCTGATGTTGGGCGTGACAAATATGTAATCAATGCGCAGCAACGACCAGTACCGGTTCAGGCCCATAATACCCCATGAATGCCCGTTCCCATTCCCGACCAGCAAATGTGTATCTTTGAGATTGGCCGAAAGCTCTCGGTACGCAGGCTCGCGATCTGTCGTATTCATATCACCCAGCAGCAATATCTGCTCACCTCGCGTAATCAACGGCTGTAAAAACTCGTGGAGCGCCGTGATCTGCCGGTCCCGGCGTTCAGGACAGAAGATACAGCCATACACTGTGCGATATGCTGAGATAGGGTGCGCGTTCACTACCAGTAGCGTGCGCCCCTGACCAACGTCTAGTCGCACCCAGAGCACACGCGGTATATCCCATATCACCCGTGTACTATCAGCCTGAATGACCCCATATTCTTTTATCGGATACTTGCTTAATATGACCTCACCTGGCGGCGCCCCTTCCCTAGGACGATACACGTGATATGGATATTGCCGTAATATATCGTCAGCCAGGTCAATACCTTCCCATTCCGTCTCTTGCAATACCACAATCCCCGGTTCCTTGCTATTCAGCAATTGCCGTACATAACCGCTCCGTTCATTGCTTCCCAGCATGTTCCAGGTTAAGGCCGTCACTTCCCCTACACTGCCATTCGCAGATCCGCGATCCCCCAGGCGCGGTGGAAAACAAACGCCAAAAAGAATAACCCCCAGTACGAATATAATCCGTAATAGCACAGTAAAACGCCAGAACAGAAAAGGCACCATGAACACCAGGGGGAGAAACAAATACGGCAGAAAAATTTCCACCAACGCAAACATCCCCTCTTGTTGTGGGCTGAACGCCCATACGAGAAGAACACCAACCAGCAGAATCAGATAAACACATACGCCGATGGTTAGCAGCTTAAAACGTTGTTTGCGCCACCAGATCCCTATTTTGCTCATAGTGGTCCCTTTACCTATCCTATAAAGTATCCTTCAAATTTGTTTTCTTTTTTCACATTCCTATCTGGTCAGAAGACCTCCCTTAGATATATCGATTATACAGGTCGAAGAGTTATAGAAAAATACAATGTTGACACATCTGTCATACACCAGTAATATTAAGGAAATGCCACGACAGGAACGCTGCCTGGTTTTATCCTGGATGGACAGTAAGGAGCAAACGCACGTGTTAACCTTTGAAGATGTGACAGGATATTTCCTGAAGGCGGCAAACAGCCTCTCTCTGGCGACTCATCCCGAATACTGGATGAACTCACGAACCCTGGAACGTGAATTCGCCTGTACCTGCCACCCCGGAAACTGCGAAGAAGCGGAAACATGCAGCTCTTGCACCGTGTCTTTCTCATGGGGCACGCTGGATACAGCTCTGTCGCTAGAAGGACCATCGGGCGTCTGTGATTTCTTTCACGAACCCGACGAAAATTGCCCCCACCTGCATACTGCAGCAATCCCACCCCTGGTGCTGGACCTCTCCTACACGCTATCGCTCGAAGGCGCCATCATTTCTGAAGAAACACTGCTAGTCCTGATGCAGATGCTGCGCCTGCGCGCGAGCGAACATAGCCGCCGTACAGTCGAGACCCGGCCGGGCATCAACATGGTATTGCAGGATAATCGCCTGCGCTCAGATACACTGACGCTACAGCAACGCGTCGAATTGCCAATCTGGCACCCTGATGGCATACGTGGCCTGCTTGATAGCCAGCAGTATGAGCAGCCCGGCGCAGAGGAGCACAACGACGATGACCTGGACAATAATCCTCGCCCGGAAGGCTGGCTGCCCCAGATAATGGTGGAAGTCTGTCAGGACATCGTACAGGTACTGGCCGCCCTGGACGCCTCAATCTCATACAACCCATCAAGCAACATCTAGCAGCAAACATAAGACCTGTAAGGACGAGAACTGATGTCTATTGTGGTGCGACCCTTCGACAAAACAGATTTTGACACAACCAGCCAGATCGTCAATGCAGCCTATCATATCCCCACCACCCACGCTGCCCTCTACCGCGACAAACTATATATGCACTGGCTCCTGCAGCCCGATGGCTGGTTCCTGGTCGACCTGGATGACACTCCCGTCGGCTTTGGTGGCTTGATCGACTACGGCCTGTTCGCACGCCTGGGTATGATGTCGGTATTGCCTGAGATGCAGCGACGCGGAATTGGCCGCGCGCTGATGTCGCATCTCCTGGCATGGGCGGATGCGCGCGGCTGCCCAACTATCGTACTCGATG
>JAFMRP010000654.1 GCA_017354095.1 Ktedonobacteraceae bacterium | reverse complement strand
CGAATCCTTTTCGAAGATCAAGGCGATGTTCTTGCCCTGCAGGCGCGGAACTTCGGTACCAGCATATTTGGCGGCTTTGAGATCAGCGGCGAGTTGGAGCAGGTAGGAGATTTCTTGAGGAGAGAAGTCTTCAAGCTTGAGAAAATGTCGATTTTTCAAATTAAAGCCCATCGTACTGTTACTATTACTGCCTTTCTTGTCTTGAGCGAGATGGATGTTGCTGGAAATGGCCGATTGGAAGCGGTTAAGTTGTATGTACCACACAATATCCGGTTCCGTCAAGCCTCAGCCTTCACCCCCCAGATCCGCTGTACGAACACAACCGCGCTAAAGTCGGGATCGCGCATCTCTTCTATCGCACGGGCATACAATACGCGCAGATCATCCTCGCTGGCCAGGCCCAGGCGCGCGATAAATGGCATGCCAAGCCGGAAAACGATCGCCCAATCCTGCACCATCTCTTCGTGCGCCTCTGAGCCAAAGGAAAAATCCAGCGGAAAAGCCTCGCGACGCAGCGCACTAAAACCCGCATCGCGCAAAAGGCGAGGGTGTATAGCGGCCAGCCCCCCGTGATCTCCCTCCGAATTAAAGCAGTGGCCGGTCCGGCGCATAGATGCCATACCAAGCGACATCAAACGGGTCAACGAGGGGCTGGTGGAGATACCCATATCATCCGTCTCAACGTCCATGAATATCCCGCCCGGCTTGAGCACCCGGTAGCATTCGGCCAGATACGCGGGCCAGCCCTCAGCCGAGAGAAAGCCGCCAACCAGCCGCGAATGAACCAGGTCGAAACTCTCGTCGGGAAAGTCGAGCGTTGCGCGAGCATCCATCACGCGCAGCTGGAGATTCTGGAGGCCGCGCTCATCGGCCATCATACGCGCATACTGCGTCATCAACTGGCTCACATCGATGCCGGTCACCCGCACATCACGATGCTGTTCCGCCATCGCGAGCACCCACTCGCCAGGCCCACAGCCGATGTCGAGAACAGATTGCCCAGGAGCCAGCGTCATACGCTCAGGCAACAATCCTATAGCAGCGGTATAGACCCTGCCCTGCCTGGTCAGCCGCGCCATCTCGGAAACGTTTTCTGTGTCGATGGGATAACCTGATGCGTCCTGCGTCATAATGGTTCCATCCTTCTCTCTCTAAAAGAAACATTCAATGCCCCTATCTCTTTCTTGACATAATAATTTATATAGTTCCATAAGATACCGCCTATTCTCGTTCGCGTCAATGCTTTGCGTATCCCGGGCAGGTCCAATGTTGCGCGTGTGCCCATGTGTAAGAAAAAAGCGTGGCTCTATGATATCTCCTTTGCTTGCCTCTCTCCGTGTTATGTGTGTACAGGTACCATAAAAGCAGAGCTGTACAGCAAATTCAGCAGACATTCCCAAAGGAGGATTACGATGTCTTTGATGCCACGAGAGCCGTTCGAAGCAATGATGCCTCTACGGGAGGCTATGAATCGCCTGTTTGAAGGCAGCTTTATCGGGCCTCGTTTCGAGTCCTTCGCCGGCCAAACCTTCCCTCTCGATGTCTACGAGACACCGGATCAGCAGCAGTACGTCCTTGAAGCTGCCCTGCCAGGGTGCAAGCCAGAGGACATCCAGATCACCGCGGAAGGCGACACCGTGACGCTGCGCGTCACCAGGCATGGCGAAGAAAAGACCGAGCGCGGCACCTATATCCGGCACGAGCGCTACGAAGGAGAGATGAGCCGGAGCGTGACACTACCCACTACGGTTGACACGCAAAAGGCCGATGCCTCCTACGATCAAGGTGTTCTCACGCTGCGTATTCCCAAAGCCGCGGAGGCAAAACAAAAGCAGATTCCCGTGAAAGCGAAGGGCCATTAATCTCAGTCCCCTGCACATCGTTTCACAAACGCAACGAGAAAGGAGACATATATGCTGTGGTATTGTCGATTTAGCTGGCATGCCGATACAACGCGCGAGCAAGTTGCCAGGCGCGTTCTACAGCAACATGATGCCGGCGCAAACCATCCAGAGCACATCAAGGGCTGGTACAATCTCGCCGGGGGCGGCGCTGGATTCTTGCTCGTAGAGAAGGATCGTCCTCAGGACCTGACGGCGTTTTTACAGCCCTATATGGACCTGATGGACTTCGATGTGCATGCCGTTTATCCACTTGACTACAAAGAGCAGATCAACGAACTGCGCCAGATTGCGCAGGTGGGCCTGCCCGCCTGAGCCAACAAATACGTGGTGCTCCAGCACGACACCACACCTGAGCTATCACACCGTGCCGGGCCGCGTGCCTGTCCACAACCTGCAGCGCCCGGCACTGATGAGGAGGGTGCATACTATGTGCGTCGCCTGTGGACAAGAACTTTGTAAAAATTGCAAAGGGTGCCATAATCCCGAATGCGAACGTTATAGCGCTCCCTCTGAGGAATGCCAGAGCGGAGACACAGTGAGCCGCCGAAGGCCGCGAGAGGAACGAAGGTTCTTGACAAATGTTCTCTACATCATCTATACTTCCATTACATAAAACGTGTTGTTCGTCTCGTTTCTCTCTTGATGTAGATAGCTACATTAAGAACATACGTTCTAGCTAAATACTGGAATAGAAAATTGCAGGCAACACGCAGATGAGCAGAGACACAAGCGTCGCGGTGAGCGTCGAGATTGGTGGGGAGAGAACAACAGTAGCGCTCATAGATCAACAGGGAAGGGTGCGTCACCGTTGTCACGCTAAAACGCTGCGAGGGAGGCCAGCTACAGCTACCCTCGAACCGTATTTGCGCTCTATCGATACGATGCTCGTATTTGCCCGGGAGCAGGGCTGGCCTGTCCAGGGCATTGGTATGAGTTTACCCGGCTCACTTGAGCAGACGACGCGTCGACCGCTCACCGTTTCATTGCTCCCCTCGCTCAATAATTTCCCACTGCAAGATCTCCTCGAATCGCGTTATCACCTGCCGGCCCACCTGAATAGCGATGTTGATGCCGCGATGCTGGGCGAGCAATGTTTTGGCGCGGGCCGAGGCTTTCGCCGCCTGCTCTTCCTCACGGTGAGCGCAGTGGTGGGGGCAGCATTCGTCGTTGACGGGCAGTTCGAACGTTCAACCCAGTATGTCGGGCATGTGTGTCATCTTTCTGTCACGGCGAGCGGGCCACGCTGCAGCTGCGGCAAGCGCGGCTGCATCAACACCCTGGTCTCGACCGACGCTTTACAGAAGATGGTGCAGCGAGCCGTGCGCCGGGGCGACGAGACAAGCCTGACGCGGCGCCTGCTCAATCGCGAGTATTTCAGCCCGCAACTCCTGGCGGAGGAGGCCGCGCGCGGCGATAGCGTGTCTCTCCAGATCTACGGCGAGGTAGGTCGCTGGCTTGGTGCCGCCGTGAATAAATACGTCGACCTGTTCGAACCTCATGTCCTGATCCTTGGCGGAGGCGGCGTCCTCTATGCCGCAGACCTGGTGCTCTCCCAGGTACGCAGCACGCTTGGCGGCCAGAGCTCGGCGCGCGTCTGCAGCATGGTGGAAGTTGTGCCTGCCTGCCTGGGCCGTGATGCCGCGCTGGTGGGAGCAGCGGTGCCGCTCCTGTGACGCGGCTCACCTACCCCGCAGGGGCTCCGTTTACGGCGTCCGGCGATGGTAACGGCAGATGCAGAATGAGCGTCGTACCGTGTTCAGGCTGTGGTCGGGGCAGCGACTTGATCGTAAGCGTCCCCCCGCACTCACGCGCCTTCAATCGCGCTTTGAACAGGCTGGTCCTTTCCGGCGAGATAGCGTCAGGATCGAAGCCGCGCCCATCATCGATAATGTAGATATCAAGCGTTCCGTTGGTACAGATGGTACGCACGGTAGCAAAGCTGGCCCCGGCATGGCTATAGATATTGAGCAGGGCCTGCGTGACTGTATATGAAATGGCCTCGGCGATCCTGCTTCCCTCTTCACTCTGCTCCAGGTCAAGCGACAACCTATCGAGCGCCCACAGGTCCGCCTGGATTTTCAGCGGAGATTCCGGGTGCAGCGCGGGCAGGTCCTCGCGAATCAATT
>JAFMRP010000004.1 GCA_017354095.1 Ktedonobacteraceae bacterium | reverse complement strand
TCGCAGGACGAGGCAGTGGGCGCGAGCCGGGCTCCGAAACGGTCAGCATGGGTAGAACGAGTAGCGAATGATGCTACGAGAACGAAAGAGCTACAAGAGACGCACTATCGGGACGATCAGAAGGATGGTACAAACATCCTGTAAGGAGTATAGCACAGAACGAGTAAAATAACAAGTATTTTAGGAGAAATGTTGATTATATTGAGGAAATTGGAATGATGTGATTTTATATTAATAAGTGGATATAGATGTATTTATGGTGTGCATCCCCGGTCAGCTGTAAGGGAGGGTATGAGGGTTGGTCGGGTGCGAACCGGCTGCCCGCGAGGGGATGGCCCTACATGTTGGGTGAGGGAGAGGTGAGTGGTACCACGGGAATTTGTCGATGTTCATTTCACATGGGAGAAACGCTCCAACGCATTGCGGCCCCGCTCACGTCCATACTGAATAAAGGCCAGGGTTTCGCGCATCCGTTGCCAGCGATGAGGATAGCATGAGGGCTGGCGCAGATGATGGCGCAGACGCCAGGCTTCATCGAGCAGAGGTTGCCACCGCGAAGGCAGGCGATCCCGCCAGCGCACGAGGGATTCCGATTTCGAGATAATCTCCCCTTCCTCGATGGTGGTGAAAATGCGACAGAGATTGGTCACACCAAACTCCACAGCAACATCGCCCCAGTAGATGTAGGGACGTTTGGTCTGGCGGGCAAAATAGACGTCGAGGTTAAACTGCATAGTCGAGAGCACATCTTTCCAGGTCACGTCCAGGGGGAGTTCAGACCGATGTGGTCCAAGGAGACGAAGCCCGTGGTGTTTGATAATCCACCAGGTGACTGCATTCAACCCACCAGAGGAGGCCGCTGAAAAGATCCCATCATGCACAACAGGATAGGGATCAACGGGATTCTCTTGTCGGCCCGTGCGCATCACTCCGAGGTAGCGCACAGGGGTATACCAGACTTCAAGACGTTTTCCGAAGGGAAACGCTTGGATGAGATGGCGATGAAGTGTTTTGAGCTGGTTGAGTTCAAGAGAGGACCACTCACCTTGTGTTAAAGCCATGACGTCGATATCACTTGCTTGCTCCTCAAAGGCTCCGAGCGCAATGGAGCCAGTCACATAGATTCCAGAGAAATGGGAGTGGAATGGCTCAAGACCATGCAGATAGGCATCCAGGAGAGGCTGGATAGCCAGGGGAAGAGTCGATTCCATCAAAACAATCCTCTTTCTGTCGTTGAAAGCTTTTTTACGTCGGATTGGGAGCGCGCACGTTTGAGACCTTGCAGGAGGCAATAGCGCAGGCGGCTCCTGATGATTACCCCGCAGGACGCCTGTGGGTGGTTTCCCCATTGCGGCTACCAACTTGAGGCACCTCCAGGATACCTGTAGAAATAGCTCACAGCGCACGTTTGTTCTCTCATCGGCTCCGTTTCAGGTGAAGACGCTGTTGAGAAAGCCACCCGATGCATCTATCGTCTGCTCACCAGAATGTGCTTTGTCAGGCGATCGAGGAGTGGGAGATTCGTGAATTCATCGGCGGCGATGTCGGCCCAGCGAAACTGTTGGCCCTGCTTCTCGACGACTACCCGCCCATTGGCTATCGTGCAGTTCTTCACCTGGTCCCACGGCAACTGATCCTTGCTGGTGCTTATTCCTTGCTGGCTGATGGCGAGGGGACCGAATGAGATGTTTTTTCCCTGTTGGTACAGGCTCTGGACGCGCGGCCACAGGACGGCATTGACCTCTTGAGTAATGATTGACCATAACTCTGCCATCCTGGGGATAGTATTTGAGAGGGCAGCCTGTTGCCCATCGAAACGCCGAATACTATAGGAGTGGATCGGAACCCTATATGTGCGCACCTTCTGCTCGACGACCTTGTCCCTGAGGCCGCCGATCTGATCCCAGCGATAGACCTCAGGTCCGCTCTTTGAGGTCAAGATCAAGCCCTGGGTGTAGAGGTAGACCTTGTCTCCTCTGGTGTGTAATGCTCTTGATAGAAACATAACAGCTCCGCCGAAGAAACCCAGAAATACGCCGATGCTGATAGCGGCTACGGCGTATCCCAGAAACCCTCCCAGGTTTCCGCTTTGTCCGAGCCAACCGCCTCCAGAGCAAAGGAGCAGTCCGAGGACGAGAAGGACCAGCGCAATACCTAGAGACTGGGATTTACTGGGCTGCTGATACACCCTGGAACAGCTCCCAAGCTGCTGGGCTGTCGCCAGTTGCGCTACCGCCGGGGGAATTCCCGATACGGATGGAGTTGTGGTTGATGGTTGCATTGGTGGCGTTTGTGCCAGGGGACTCTTACGAGGTGTCGGTGGTGTTGCCATATCTTTTCACTTTCTGAGAAAGATAGATTCGCCTCCATCGTTGATCGGCATGTATCAATTCCTCGCGTGTCTACTTTATCGAGCGGATAGATCACATCGGGATGGCGGGGATGCGCCGTCCCACGCAGGTGACCGATCTTTATTCCTTCGTTGTAGGCGAAGTATGCATCGACTGCATTCCAAAAATCGCTGATTCATCATGCTACACCTCACAAATCCTGGAAACGATTTTTCATCTTCTTCTCTCCCTTTCTCTTGCTCTGCTCCACTTCCCTTGTTACAGCGTACCTTCCAGTTCAATCCCCTCCCTGTAAATGGCTGGAGCACTCAATACGCTTCTATTCTACCCGATGTGAATGGTGAGAGGACGTGAGGTACTTCACTTCTCGCCACAGAGGACTGCTCGAAACGGCGCATCGGATAGGCCAAGAAGGTCTCCAATCTCTTTGTTTCTCTGTGGCTGGATCTTCAAGGGAAGGCCTTTCGCGTCCAGAAAAAGTCTCCTTTTCGTGTGAAAAACGGCCACATCCTGCTGGAAAGAGCGACTCCTCTCCTGGAACGACGAGGTCAGTTGGGACGGAGTCGGGTTCGCCAATTCTGCGCCATTTGAGAACCAGTATAGGTGATGGAGCAGGAACGGGCAAGGACAGAATGAGACAATCTCTGTCCGGCTCAGCTTTCTAAGAAGAGACCGTTTCACGAATGTAGCTCATCAGCCCTTGTCGTGAGGGCCAAACTTTGTGAACACCGCTGTAGGTGATACTGCTCCTAAAATGTAAAAAAGATGCAAAAACATTTAGCTCTGGTTCGATTGCTGGAATCCTGGAGTAAGGAAGAAGAGGAAGAAGAAAATAGTACCTGGGAGCAATTCAAAGAGGCTATGATGTGATTGTTGCAACGATGATGCGAGAAGGCTGGGAGAGGCTTCTCCAATGCTGCTTTAGAAGGTTAGTGTTGCATCCAGGAGATTTTGATCTCCTGGATGCGGGTTGTTATGGCTGCTTTTTGCGTACCTCCAGGCGCAGGATAGGCAGGCCGTGGTGCTCCCAGATGCGCTGGAAGCGTGATTTTACTTCGGGCTCGAAGCCAATCAGGTAGCGTTCGGCGTGAGTTTTTTGAAAGCGGCTGTCAGCTTCGACCGTGGCCAGCATTTCATGAAACAGGGCGCTGTGGTCGGTCATGAGGCTCAGTTCGCCCTCTGAGGTGAGCGCCGGGTGGATGGCCTCAAGGAATGCGGGTGTGACCATTTTGCGCCGCTGGAACTTTGGGCGTGTATTGGGGTCGGGAAAGTGAACGTACACCTGCCGCAGTGAGCGGGGCTCCAGCAAGGGATACATCTGCGAAAAATTGGCGTGGAGAAAGAGTATGTTGGTGAGCTGGAGCGATGAGGCGATCGCGACGGCTTTGTGCAGGGGCCGGAGCGCGATATCCACGCCGATGAAGTTGACCCCGGGCTCCCTGGCAGCCAGAGAGCAGAGGAATTCCGCTGTGCCGCAGCCGACCTCAAGTTCGAGAGGCGCGCTGTTCTCAAAAAGCTGTTGCGAGCAGAGCCGGGGAAAGGTCTCCGGATGATGATACAGGCCCCGGGCGTTATAAACGCGCAGGTATTGTTTGATCTCTTGATCATCCAGGGGCCGCGGGCGAATTTGCCTAGAGAGAAGTCTCCTGGGCATTGGTATTTTCCTCCTCAGGCTGCCCCTTCCTGATGCTGCGTGGCCCTCTGCATGGCGTGCCGCTGCCGCCCAAAACGGTGTGCGGCGTGGTACGGGTGTTTATGGTTGAGATGTGGGAACGGGGGCAGGGGAGATGGAGCGTAGCGTTGGAGAAAGGTTGATCTCGCGCCTGGCGACCAGTGTTCGTCACATCGGCAGAGGGAGCACGGACCCCAGGAAGTGGCAACAACCAGATAACAGTTGGAAACCGTAGGGGATACCAACTGGTGACAGTGTTTGCTTGGGGTATTGGTGCTCTTATCTGGCCGACGTTATCACTGGATGTGACATGCGTAGCGCGAACCTCCTGAGAAAGATAGGGCAAGTATACCATAGCGGGCGGGATGGAGGGAAGGGCCTGCCGTGTTGACAGGGCCGCGAAAATAGTTTACACTTAAACTACCAAGTACTGGGAGTAAGGGTATGAAGCATCAACTGGAGCTCGGTGTACGGACGTGGCTGCATATGAACCATATCACGCATACGGTTGGGCGGCGTCTCTCGGGGCACCTGGAACGCTATGACCTCACACTTGCTCAGTTCGGGGTGCTGGCCCATCTTTATGCTGCTCCTCAGATCTCACAGCAGATGTTAGCTGATCGGCTGTTCGTGACGAAGGGGAATATGGTTGGATTGCTCAACCGCCTGGAGGGCCGCAAGTTAATCGTGCGGCGGCCCGACCCGGAGGATGGTCGCACGCACGTGGTTTCTCTGACCGAGCAAGGAGTGGTGCTGGCAGCACGAGTGGTACCGGAGCATGAGGCGCTAGTCGCTGAATGTATGGCGTTGATCGCGCCTGAGGATCAGCGCGCGCTCCATCAGTTGTTACATATGCTTGATCGTGCCCTTGGACCCACGTAAATTTTTTTGCCAAATTGGTTTAAGTGTAAACTAGTTTAGCAAAAGAAGTCTTATCCGGTGATACTGATGCTAATAAGGAGTATTGTTATGGTAAAGTCTCAATTAACGCCCAACCTGGAGTTTAGTCATGTGGTCTCTGATGAGCGCATTGCAAAAACCGCCGAGGCCCTCAGCGCCAATGGCATGCAGACCTTTGTGGTCGCCAACGCCGGGGAGGCGCGTCAGAAAGTGTTTGAACTGATTCCCAGGGGTGCTGAGGTTTTCAACGCGACGTCTCGCACACTTGATCAAATTGGTGTTTCATCTGAGATCGAGTCATCCGGTCACTATGATGTCATACGCAAGCGCTTGATCGAGCTCGATCAGGAAGGGCAGGAACGCGCGAAACGCCAGCTGGGTGCTGCGCCCGATGTGCTTGTTGCCAGCGTTCACGCTGTTACAGAACAGGGTCAGCTGGTCATTGCTTCAATGAGTGGAAGTCAGATGGGACCTGGCGTGTCGGGTTCTGCGAAGGTTATCTATGTTGTTGGCGTTCAGAAACTGGTTGCTCATCTTGATGAGGGGTTTCGCCGCGTGCATGAGTACGCGCTGCCACTTGAGGATGAGCGTGCTCTGGATACCTATGGTGTCAATAGCGCCGTCAATAAGCTGCTGGTTATCAATCGAGAGATTGTGCCGGGGCGCATTTCTGTTATTCTGGTTAAGGAAAGGCTTGGTTTCTAAAGCGAACCGGCCACCCGCGTGAAGGTATACAAATTATGATGGTATAAGGGTGGCAGGGAGCACAAGATCGATCAGGAGTGAACTGGGCCCTCCACAAGCAGGTTGACCAAGGATGATGGTACAAGAGTAGTGGAGTGCATGGGGTGGCAGGGTGCGAGCCGGCCCCTGTCCCCCCGGCTGTTCTCTCTATTCCGACCGCCAACGCCGAGCCTCTTGTCCAGACGGCCAACGATGCTCGCGCATCTGGCTTCGCCCAGGCCGTCTGCAAGGAATCTGGCGCGTCTCCCTGCGGTCAGGCGGTCGGAAAGGAAGACCCTTGATATTCCGCCAGAAACGGCAAGTCTCTTGTCCAGACGGCCAACGATGCTCGCGCATCTGGCGCTACGCGCCCAGGCCGTCTGCAAGGAATCTGGCGTGCCTACGCTGCGCGTCATCTGGCGGCAAGGAAGACCCTTCGTATTCCGACTCCCAACGCCGCTAGCGCGGCTGGCGCTGCGCGCCCAGGGAGTCGGCAAGGAATCACCCGCAAGGGGATGGCCCTACATATTGGGTAAGGCTGGATTTATTTTTTGGGAATCGATGTAAAAAATCCTTCACATCCTTCACAGCGGCTCCAGAGGCCGATGCAGACCCTTCACATCCTTCACAGCCCTTCTAGAAGCGAGCTGAGGAGTATTTTTCATTGATACTTGCAAATTCTGATCGATGCCGGTGTATCAATCAGGCGTTACACAAGAAATAAATAGTTACGTTGTTGGTTCGCGTTAAATATGCATGAGGTTATATATGCGGATAAAAGGTGTGATATTTTTGTTTGATTCTGGGTGAGGATGAGAGGGGAAGAGGAAAATTTATAAATAGTAGAAAATTGTTTGCATGTACCTACAGAAAACCTATTTTTTCTCATTTTAATTGTATCATCTTTGTCAAGGGGTTGACAATGTTCTTTCGGACGTTATTTTCAGGTTGTGTTTTCAGTATACTTTCTATCGAAGAAGGGGGTGCGATGGGCCACCTCAAGTGAAGCGGTTCTGCGTATGAAGTTGAAGAAAATAGTGGGGGATATAGACGTTGGGAGGGAGAAAAGAGATGTGGGTAGGTGTGCAGGGTCTGGTAAGAGGCCTGTCGGGCTCTCGCTAAAGCGAGTCACTGCACCGGGATTCGGCTGGATCAGCAGGTGACGAGGTCAGCCAACGAGGTTTCATTCGTTGCTTGTCTACCAGAATAAATAGTGAAACCTCATAAGTGAGTCACTGCACCGGGGATCAGTTGGGTCAGTGGGGGCGGAGTGAGCCTACGGGTTTTCATGCGTGCTCGTATATCCTCGTAAATTGTGAAAAGTTCATGGGTGGTGCTCCGGGTTGGGGAGCGACCTGGTATCTTATTCCGGGCGCGAGCGGGCAGCCTCAATGGCCCTGGCCTCCTCCTCTCCGCTCCCTGCCCCTACAGATCCGGGGCGCGCTGCCCTGAGCGGGTTTTGTATTTTGCATTTATTTATTCATGAATGTTGGAATGGATTGTCCATGGAACAGGAAAAAGGGGTGTGGCGGGCTTTTAGCTCGTTACGGCAGCGTAATTATCGGCTTTACTGGATTGGTCAGAACATCTCGTTGATGGGGACTATGATGCAGACGGTTGGGCAGGCCTGGCTGGTGTTGGAACTGACCCATAGTGCCTGGCAGCTTGGTATGGTGGGAGCGTTGCAGGCGGTGCCGATACTGCTCTTCTCGCTTTTTGGGGGAATTGTTGCTGACCGCTGGCCCAAGCGGAGTATCTTGCTTGTCACCCAGACGGCGGCAATGGTTCAGGCGTTTCTGCTCTGGGTACTGCTTGTTACCGGTATGTTGCAGCTCTGGCACCTGTATGTTCTGGCGATGCTATTGGGGCTTATGAACAGCCTGGGCAGGCCAGCGAGCCGAGCATTTGTCGTCGAGCTGGTTGGGCGTGATAATCTGCCTAATGCAGTGGCTTTGAACTCCTCGATTTCTACCCTGGCGCGTATCGCGGGTCCTGCTCTTGGAGGCGTGGTTATTGCCGCCAGCGGGGTGACCATGCTCTTTCTGATCAACGCGCTCAGCTTTCTGCCGGTGATCGGGGGGGTGGCGCTGATCAACAGTCGCGAGCTGCACGGCCAGGTGCTTCAATCCAGGCGAGAGGGTAAGCAGCGAGACGCCTGGCAGAGCCTGCGCGAAGGCGTGGTGTATGTCTGGAAAACGCCCGCGGTATTGCTGGTGATACTGGTGGTTGGCCTGGTATTGCTCTTTGGCTCAAATTTCAATGTCGTGCTGCCACTTTTCGCTACAGACGTGCTGCACGAGGGTGCAACGGGGTTTGGCTTTTTCTCTGCTGCAACGGGCATTGGCGCATTGCTCGCGGCACTGTGGCTGGCCTGGAGCAATCAGCGGCCAACGATCCTGTGCGTGCTGGCTGGTATGTTGATTTTCGGTGCATTGGAGGCGGTTTTTGCTGTCTCGCGTATCTATCTCCTGTCGCTGGTGCTCATCGCGGGTATTGGTTTTATGGAGGAAGCCTTTGCCATGCAGGCCATGACCACGCTCCAGACGGTCACTCCGAACCATCTGAGTGGGCGTGTTATGAGCGTGCAGGTACTCTTCTTCGATGGAAGTCTGCCGCTGGGATATCTGCTCATGGGCTGGTTATCGGGTCTGTATGGAGCGCCGATTGCCATGTTTACCGGCGCCTGTCTCAGCCTGCTGGTTGTAGGAGTGGGATGGATGTGGCGGAAACCGGCGGAGAGAGACATGGCAGCTACGGGTTAGTCAATTTTTATGAATCCATGCAAAGCACCAAAAATTGGCGCTTTGTAAACTTGACAAACAGCAAAATAAATGTTAATATGTCAACAGTGAAGGAGATGGGAGGTGGAGGGAGTGAGCCTTGTTCGTCTAGTGGCCAGGACATCTCGTTCTCAGCGAGAAGATCACGGGTTCGAGTCCCGTACAAGGTATTGGGGATTGGGTAGGGTAAGGAAAGAGATGCTCCGTTAGGCTAAAGGTCAGGCCAGCGGCCCTTCAAGCCGAGGATGCGGGTTCGAGTCCCGTGCGGAGTATGGTGTGTCGGGGTAGCTCATTGGTAGAGCGCGGGCCTGAAGTACCCGGTGAGCAGGTTCGATTCCTGCCCTTGACGCTGTGCGGTTGAGCGATGGAAGGTTGGCCGAGTGGTTGAAGGCAGCTGCGTGCTAAGCAGTACAGGACGGATGTTCTGCGAGGGTTCGAATCCTTCACCTTCCGTTGGGGATACTAATATATGGTGTCGTGGTCGAGTGGTTTTCAGGCGCAGCTCTGCAAAAGCTGAGACGGCAGTTCGAGTCTGCCCGACACCTTTGGGGCAGTAGTTTAGCGGTAAAACTTCAGCCTGTGGCCCTGACGTGGTTGGTTCAACTCCAACCTGCCCCTTTGATGGCGGTGTAGCTTAATGGATAGAGTAACGGTTTGCGGAACCGAGGACGAGAGTTCGATTCTCTCCATCGCCTTTGAGATGGTATAGCTCAACTGGTAGAGCAGCGGTCTTTTAAATCGAAGGTTGTGGGTTCGAGTCCCACTGCCGTCACTTTTTTTCGGGTGGCGTGGCGCAAATGGCAGACGCGTGCAGCTTAAGTCTGCAATGACTGAGGGTTCAAATCCCTCCGCCACTATTCTACGCGGGTGAGGACAAAGGGTAGAGTCATCCGTCTGTCTAACGGAATGTAGTGGGTTCGAGTCCCATCATCCGCGTTTTTTTCTGGGCTGCGTGGTGTAACTGGTAACGCACCTGTTTTGCACACAGGAGTAGAGGGTTCGAGTCCCTTCGGGTCCATTTTTTCTGGGCGGTTCGCATTAGTGGCAATTGCAGCAGACTGTAGATCTGCCGCACCGGGAGGTGCTTCGGAGGTTCGAGTCCTCCACCGCTCATTTGCTGCGCCCAATGGTGCGCAAAACGCACTAGCGTTCCATATAGGCATCAGGGGGTAGCTTTATTCTAATGCGGGCATCATCAGCGCGAACGTTGCCAAAGGCGAGCCGTGTAAAAAGCTCATCAAAATGTACTGCGAAATTCCCACCGTTGGCGCGCAAGTGGCCAGTTTTATTATTTACTTCCCGTGCTTCCGCGCCGGTCACCTCGCCTGACTCATCAGGCTGATCGGGCAGTATATGGTTCTCTCCGCCTAGATCGGTGATTTTCCCTCCTGCAGTCATGGTATGGGTAGGGGAGAAGAAGCTACCATCCTCCAATTGCATGTATTTTGGTAAGGTGGGCCATGTCTGTTCATTACTGAGGCGAGTATAGATCCAGAGCTGTTCTGCGCCAGGGTTCTGCTTACCCCATTGTTGTATCCAGTTCGTATGCTGTTCGTCGCCAACCTCTATTTGTGGAAGATTTAATACATCTCGCGCGACTTTTACCTCCGTATAAAGACGGCCTGGAAATACGGATAAGAAGTGTCGTTCTCCTGCTGGAGCCTCACTGTCAACCAGATCTTTGAGCTTTGCCCGCCCCGCCTCTATACCGATGTTCACCAGGCCCTCGTGAGGAGTATGTGAGTCGATCTCGCCCGTATAATATGCTTTGATGATTGCCTCCTCGAATGCTTCCCGATATACCTTCTCGGCTTCATTGTGGTGCTCTGGCATACCATATTCGGCCAGTTGTCGATTGATCTCTATGATGCGGCTCATGCCAGCATAGCTCATCTCAGTTGGCGCGGTCTTCTGTCCATACAGATGTATATTCTCCAGCTGCTGGCGAATCTCCTCGCAGTAGAAGATGGACTCGGCAGGGGAGAGCTTTACATCCACAAATAACACGCGCTGATTTCCCCCGTGTTCATCTTTCATTGTCTTAAGATGAGCATTCTCATGGACCATGCCTACCCATGGGCCAACGCTATTCGAGTCATGGATAGCGGTCGCTTCGAACGTTGTGTCCATGATTCTATCATGTTCGCCCAGGGAAACGTCCTGGCGCGATGGATCAACAAAGGGATTCGGATGGAGCACCTGCCCGGTTAACTTTCCATCCTGTTCTTGTAACAATACTTGCAGGCGCTCCATCGGTTTTAACTCGATATTCCACTCTTGCAGAAAGGAGGCGCCCTCGGGATCGACGCATTGCCACAGGCGCTTGATCTCGTCCAGACGTGCCTCATAGGCAGCGGTCGCCTGCGCATCGCCCTCATAAGGGCCAGATTGTGGTTTTTGCCAGTTGTCTAAACGTTCGATAACCGGCATCGCTTCTGGAGGCAATTGTGGCTGAGCCTTATCAAGCAATGATTTTAGCTCCGGGGGCATAGGCCGATCCGTTTTTTCGGGCTCTATGCCGGGATGTGGCTGTTCCGGGCTATGATGTTGTTGGTCTTCTACGTGGGAATGTAATCGGTCCGTTATGTCGACGCGACGCCAATCTCCCGATATATCCGAATCCGCGTGAGAAGAAAATTTGTTTTCGTCGCCGCCGGCACCTGCTGATTCGCACCTCTCTCCATTGGAAGGCATATGTATTCTCCTTCAAATATTTCATTGCGCAATATATCGATATATTGCGTATAAATCAGCCACAAGGCAAATACTATGGGTTTAGTTTCTATAAGAACGCTTATTATAAAGCGGTTTTTAGTTGTATGCCAGTATGCTATAGGGACAAGTTCTCCCTAAATGATACGTCTCGCAAGCGCAAGTTAGCATGGATTTGCCAGTTCATCGTCATCGCGCTATGTGAAAGTAGGGACGCAGGGAGGTGCTGCGATCTGTTATGCTAAAGAGGGAAGTGCAGCGGAAGAGGCGAGGATGAATATCAGGTCCGCAGTGCGAGCTAAGATATGATCTGTAGATGCCGCTGACTACTTCTCAGGGTCTACATGGAAGAGTGACAGATAAGGAGATCAACGATCGATGGAAACGAAGCAACAACCCAAGAAGGCGCTAGTTCTTGGCGGAGGTGGAACCACCGGAACTGCCTGGGAGATTGGCCTGCTGTTGGGCCTCTATGAGGGGGGGATCGATGTGACTGATGTCGACCTGATCATAGGAACTTCCGCGGGCTCAGTGACCGGGGCGCAAATCACGAGCGGTCTTACTCTACAAGAGCTCTATGCGCTGCAACTCCGACCAATTGAGCAGGCGAAAGAACGCGTTGTGCCACTCGATCAGGACATACTCAGGAAGGTGTTTGTGGCGGGTACCGGGGCAGCAGACGCACAGACGGCAAGAGCGCGTATCGGAGCAGTAGCATTAGCCGCCCAAACGATGTCAGAGGAAGAGCGCCTGGACATTATCGCCGAGCGGTTATCTGTCCAGGACTGGCCGAGCACGCCACGTCTTGTCATTATCGCGATTGATGCACAGACGGGCGAATGGGTCCTTTTTGACAAGGCTTCTGCTGTTCCACTGGTACTCGCCGTTGCAGCCAGCACAGCATTTCCAGGGGTCTCTCCTCCCACGACGATAGGTGGTCATAGGTATATCGATGGTGGGTTTCGTTCGGCAACGAACGCTGACCTGGCAAAGGGAGCGCAACGTGTTCTTATTCTCAGTCCTCTCACGTTCGATAGCTCGGCCCAGGATGGACCAGCAAATTCTGCTTATATTAAGACCTTTGAGGACGAACAAGTGCAGCTTCAGCAGGCAGGAGCTCAGGTTCTGGTGATTACCCCTGACGAGGCGTCAGTAGCGGCGAAGGGGCCACACGCATCTGACTCCCGCCGACTTGCTCTTTCTGCCAGAGCAGGTTGTGCGCAGGGACATCTGCTGGCGGAAAGCGTGAAGCGTTTCTGGGGCTCAGTTATTTAAGCTGGCCGAGTGCTTGTAGGAGTTTGGTATAGACGGTGTCGAGATGTTCGGGCATGACTTTGATGTCCGCCAGGACGGGCATGAAGTTGGTGTCACCCTGCCAGCGCGGCACGACATGGTAGTGGATGTGGTCAGCGAAGCCTGCTCCGGCGACTTTGCCCTGGTTGATGCCCATGTTGAAGCCGTCGGGATTCATGGCCAGGCGTAGTGCTTTAAGTGCCAGCTGGGCCTGGGTCATGATCTCGGCCAGGGTCTCGGCGTCCAGCTCTTCCAGTGTGCCGATATGCTGAAAGGGCGCGATCATCAGGTGGCCGTTATTGTAGGGATAGAGGTTGAGCATCATGAAGCAGCGTTCGCCACGATAGAGGATGTGATGCTTCTCGTCCTGGTGATCGGCTGGTTGTGTACAAAAAATACACCCCGGAGGGGGTGGTGTTCTGGGTTCAATAAAGGCCATGCGCCAGGGCGCCCAGAGATTCTCCATGAGATTGCAGCCTCGATCTGTATATCTGTTATCTGTATATGGGGGGGGCGGGTTATTCGTTTTTTTCTCCTGATGGCAGCGTGACCCATTTTTCCGCCCAGGCATGGATGGCATCGACCACAGGTTTCAGTTCGCGCCCTTTCTCAGTAAGCTGATATTCGACGCGCACAGGGATCTGTGGGTAAACGATACGCTGCACCACGCCTTCGGCTTCCAGCTCACGCAGGCGATCGCTCAACACGCGATCCGATAGCCCCTCAACGTGAGCGGTCAGTTCGCAGAAGCGTCTGGGGCCATCCATCAAAGACAGCAGCAGCAGGCCCGTCCAGCGCTTGCCAAGAATGCTGCTGGCATGCTCGTAGCGTGGACAGATGTGTTCAGATGGAGTTGTTGTTGTTGATATTCCTGTTGATCGAGTTGCCATAAGTGCCTGCCATTTCCGCTCATTCATCAGGAGCAAGCCAGGATCAAAATACCACCTTGCTGACTGCCTGACGGCGCAGCCGTAGTTGCGGCGCTGGCGGTCGAAATAGCAAGGGTATATACAATTGACACTGAATTTAGTTCAGTATACCACGAAATTTGCTCTAAGGCAAGTAATGATACATGTAAAAAGTAAGTGAAGGTGAGTGTTGACTTGCGGTATAATACAATATCCTAAAGTGGAGATTTATTATGCTGCGGGTAGTGTTGGATACGCATCTGGGCGCATTCCACCTGGCGCTTGATTTTTCCGCTGAGGCTGCCAGCACGACGGTACTGTTGGGGGAGAGTGGAGCGGGGAAGAGTAGTGTGCTGCGTTTGCTGGCGGGGCTGTTGCATCCTGAGCGTGGTCACATCATGCTTAATGATGTTGTTTATTTTGATAATGAGCGGCGTATTGTCATTCCGCCCCAGGAGAGGCCATTTGGCTACGTGTTCCAGGATTATGTGTTATTTCCGCATCTCAATGTTTTCGAGAATGTGGCCTTTGGGCTGCGGGCGCAGCATGTGTCAGGGCAGGAGGTGCGCAGACGTGTTGAGGCGGTACTGGAGCAGGTACGTTTAGCCGGGCTGGAGCGGCGGCGCCCGGAGCAGCTTTCGGGAGGGCAGCAGCAGCGTGTGGCCATCGCGCGCGCGATGGTTCTGCAGCCGCAGTTGCTCTTGCTTGATGAGCCGCTATCGGCCCTGGATGTGCAGACGCGCCGCGAGGTACGCCAGGAGTTGCGGCGTATTCTGGCCGAGGCTGGCATCACGACCGTGATGGTCACGCATCACTATTTCGAGGCGCTGCTTTTCGGGCATCAGATCCTGGTGCTTGACGATGGCCGGGTTATCCAGCAGGGTGATCAGCGTGATCTGCGCGAATACCCGCGCTCCTCTTATGTTGCCGAGCTGGTAGGTGTTAACTTCTTTAGTGGTCGTATCCGGAGTTTTGAGGATGGAGTGTTGTGTGTGATGGAGCTGCGTGACGAGAGACGCCCGGTTGAGATCGTCGCGACGCTGAAGGGGGAGGGAGAGGGGGAGAGGCCGGCAGTGGGGGGAGAGGCTTTTGTAGTTATTGAGCCGCGGCACGTCACGCTGCACACGGACGCGCCCGGCGGTTCGGCGCGCAATGTCTTGCGTGGCCGTGTTATGCATATTGTTGATGTGCCGGATGCCGGTGGTATGGTGCGTGTGAGTCTCGCGCTCGACGATAGTTTGCAGCCTCTGACCGCTGAGATTAGCGGGGCGTCAGTTGCGCGCCTGGGGCTGCGCGAGGAGATGGTAGTATATGCTACGTTCAAGGTTGGCGAGGCCAGTGCCTATACCTGAGGTGGGTGTGAGTGTTTTATTCGTGGACGGTCTCGCTCTGCCAGGCGCAGCTTTCGGGGATGGCATGTTTGAGGGCTTCTGCCAATCCATCGAGATCGGTAACATCGTCGCGGTAGATGGCCCAGGCTCGGGCTTTCTGGCCTGGCTCGTTAACCTTGCGATAGGCTGAAATGCTGATGCGTTTGCCATTGGGGAAGAATTCCTCTTTGATGCGTGTGAGGTCTTCCCACCGCACCTCGATGACTTCTCCTCTGCGACTGCGCTTTACGAGCGATTCGGAGCCCAGGGTGATGGTAAAGGGGACAGGAGCAATGAGGCGCAGGTAATAGACGAAGCCCAGGATAAACAAAACGGCGATGATGGTGCTACCGACAGCTGGAACGCCCTGGTGGATGGCGATCCAGAAAACCAGCGCGGTCACGGCTATTACTCCCACGATAGTAGCGTTACGTTTAAAGGGGCTGAGTCCTGGCCCGATGAAGACCTGTCCGTCTGTGGGTGCGGATGATGCCATGAGATATGTGCTCCTGTTCGGCGATAGATCGCGTTGGATGTTATAATGCTATTGCAGCCCTGGACGCGATAAATCGGGTCCCTACGTATTGGGATAAACTGCTTTCTGATAGCCGGGGACTGCGATAAATCGGGTCCCTACCTAAAAATCGGGTTCATGCATAATGGGAAAACTGCTTCCTGGTGTATTGTATCAATTGGTGGGCGACTATGCAATGTCTGATTGGAGGAGATTGAATACACTGAAATTGGGACTGGCATCCTACGCACTAGGCGCCGCACGTTCTGTATGATATACTAAACCCATTATTCCGGGGTGGCATTGTCGAAAAAGGGAGAACGAACCGTGACTACACCTCATGTACCTCCGCCTGAGAGCGAGATCTTGGGCAAGCCTGGAACGCAGAGAATAACTGGTAAGTTACTGGCAACACAGGGTTATGTGGTCGGTATCGAGATTAGCGGCAGCAGTACACGGCAGTCTGTGGCGCTGGCGGACCTTGACGGCAATATTATTCACCATGTCCGGCGTTCTCTGGACGCCGTGCCGCAGACGCAGAAGGTTCTTGAGTTACTGGATGAGATGCTTGCAGAAGTGATGCACCCGGAACGCTTGCAAGGTGGTCGTGTGCTGCGCGTGGGAGTTGCTATTGGTGGCCTGGTGGATGCCACGCGTGGTATTGTGCGTACCCTTCATCATGCCCGTGGGTGGGATAATTTCCCCTTGCAGGACTATTTTGCAGAGAAGCTTGAAACGCCCTGTATTATTGATAATAATGCAAATGCGGCTGCACTGGCGGAGGTGCAGCGTGGAGCAGGTGTAGGTGAGCGTATTGTGCTCTATGTGGCTCTGGGGAGGGGTATTGGTGGTGCGTTGCTGGTGAATGGCAGGGTCTATCATGGGGTGACATGTACGGCAGGGGAGATTGGTCATGTGCTGGTCAATCCGGGCGGTCCGGTCTGCTCATGTGGGGGATATGGGCACCTGGAAGCACTGGCTTCGTCGCAGGCTATTACAGGAGCAATGGCAGAGATTGCGCGGGAGTATCCTGAGACGGAGGCAGCTATTCGTCGCGTGACGGGTAACAGGGCTGAACATCTGATAGCTCAGCAAGTATTTCAGCTAGCAGCCGAAGGTGATGGTATTGCGCAGCGCATCATTGAGCAGTTGCATCTTTACCTGGGCGTAGCGCTGGCGAATATCGTTCATTTAGTCAATCCGAGTATGATCATCCTGGGAGGGCCGGTTGCTCAGGCTGGTGAGGCCCTGGTAGCACCATTGCAGGCACGTATCCAGCAGCTTTGCCTGCCGCCGGCTTATCAATCTCTGCGTATCGTACAGGGTAGCCTTGGCACCAGGGCTAATCTGATAGGCGCGGTGACGCTGGCTCTCCAGGATCTGTAACGCTGAAGATATTGAGAGGCATCTCGTGGAAACTGGCCGGGTTATTCATAGACGCTACCTGTTGCAGCGCTTGCTCAAGCAGGAGCAGGATTGTGCTCTCTACCAGGGATTTGACCAGGTATTGCAGCGTGCAGTAATGGTCAAAGTTCCGAACGCTGAACATATCCCGGCATATCGTGCTGCCGTTCGCGCTACCTCTCAGTTTGCCCATCCTCACATTGTTGGTATTTACGATCTGATAGTTGAATCTGAGCACGTGTATATCGTACAGGAATACGTTGATGGCGATACGTTTGAGGTGCTTTTGCAGAAGGCGCTGACGCCATACCAGGTGGTTGAGATGGGGGTACAGATCTGCCAGGCCTTACTTTATGCCAGCAGCCCTTCGCGCAAGATCTGTCATGGCAATCTGACCCCGGAGGCGGTGGTGCGTGATCAGCGTGGTTATGTGCGGATCACGAATTTTGCGTTACCCACTGATATGCAATATTTCACGGCCTGGAGCTCGCTGGGCAGCGAAGGGCTGGTTATTTCTGATGCCGGGCTGCCGTCGGGCCAGATGACGGATGGCAGGCGGGCAGATGACGCTCGCTCTGTGGGCTTGCTGCTTTATCAGTTGCTCACCCCACACCCGGCCAGTGCCAATAAGGTCGAGCCACCAGCGGATAAGCGCCTGCGCTTCATGCGCACCAGTCCGGCGGAGTTATGTGAGCTGGTCGCGCGTCTCCTGGTGCGCCAGCATCCACAGAACATCGCTACAGTTGAGGCGCTCCATAGTGAACTGAAAAAGCTGGCTGCGGCGCTGGAGCCGCCGATGCCAGCGGTAGCTGCTACGCCAAGGGGAACCAGCAGTGATGCGCAGGTTGCTGTTCCCCAGCTCTCTCCCTCCATTCCGTCGGGGCAAGGCAGGGCAGCTTCCAGACCCTTGCAAGAGCCGTTCCGGATACCTTCGTCTCCTCTCTCCGCGCCCGCAGCGGTGGCCGAGATGCACTCTCAATCTCCTGTTATCGAGCCTGTTTCGCCCCCTCTCAGCGGTATGTCGATGAAGCTGGCCGCGGCACGCCAGGCAGCCTATCCTGGATCGGCACCGCCAGCAGCGGACATGCAGCGTTCAAGAACTCCCTCGATCCCGGTGCTGCTCACATTAGGGGTAGTGCTTTTCGGGCTGTTTTTTGTAATCGGGTATTTTGTAGCTCAGGCGCTGCCTTAGGGGATTTTGCAGGCTGCATGACGCAAACGGATATACAACCACTGGAAATTCTTCGTTCACTTGGTTTCAATGGAACACCCGTCGCAACACCTCTCCAGGGTGGATTTGACATGGCCATGTGGAAGGTTGAGTCTGAGGATCAGATCTATGCCCTGCGTGTGTTTCGACCGGGAGCGCATAAGGGTTGCGAACACGAGCGAGTGGTGATGGCTACGGCGCGGGCTGCGGGCTTGCCAGTGCCAGAGGTACATGCAGCAGGAGTCTGGCAGGATCGCCCGGCGCTGCTCATCACCTGGCTGGCTGGACGCACACTGGCCGACGAACTGCTGGCGCGACCGTGGCATGTGTGGCGGCTGGGGATAGAGTTTGGCCGCGTGCAGGCTGCAATCCACGCGGTGTCAGCTCCTGATCTGCTTCGCCAGCAGCCCGGCGCGTGGATTGCCTGGCAATGCGAAGGTGAGCAAACATTGCAAGATCACTTGCGCCACTTTCCCACTGACAAGACGGCTCTGCTGCACCTGGACTATCATCCGCGAAATGTGCTGACCGATGGTGAGCAGATCACAGGGATCATAGATTGGACGAACGCGCATGCGGGTGATCCACGAGCTGATGCCGCGCGCACCATCTCTATCCTGCGCCTTGATCCCCTGGTACGCAAGCCTCTTATCCTGTGGCTCGGCCTGCGCGTCTTTGAGATGGCCTGGCGCGTTGGCTACCAGCGCGAGCACGGGCACCTCACAGATATGCCCCTCTTCTATAGCTGGGCAGGCACTGTCATCCAGCATAACCTGGCACACCGTTACAAACACGCACCGCAGGAACTGGCACCTGCCCGTCGCTGGACCAACAAATGGAGGGCACGAGCCAGGTGTTAGTGCTATTATAGGTAGTTGACCATGGCCAGAGCCCACCCTGCTACAAACGATGTTTTACCAGACGATCTATTTGCTGTTTAGCGAGGTAATCCTGGTCCAAGCACAGCAAAGTAGATGACCAGGGCGACAAGGCCAAGTCCGATCCAGAGCCAGCTGCGCTCAGGTGTTAAGGGTACTTCCGGTGTAGTGTCAGTAGGTTTCCGGGCAACCGAATTGATCAACATCAGAAAGGAGGTCCCTCCGAAACTGGCCGCAATCCCTGAAATGAGAATAAGCAGCGGGCTATCGGGGTTGAAGATAGACGAGATCGTCAACGCGGCGCTGCCGGCCAGGTATGGTATGAAAGTCAGTGTGACGCGGCGTTTGCGGCGCATCTCCGGTCCTTCCGTGGCGCGTCCAGCGAACATGTCAAGTCCGCGAGCTCCTGAATAGAGGCCCAGCAATGAAATGATAATACCGAGAAGGACGAGCCCCACCTTCCATATCACAGGCGACGGTAACCCCTGGACAAAACTTTCCCAGTCTCCAATGCCTACTATTGTCATGACCATGAGATACCCACCGGGGATGATGAGGTTGATTGTAGAGAGTAGCCAGAGGAAGTAGCGCGTGGCAGCGCTGCCCACAGTAGGGATCAGGCGCATAAAGCCCAGTACAATGAATGCTACCAGCAGTTGAGCGACACATCCCGCCGCATCCACAATTCGTCTCTGCCAATCAGGGACTCCTACATAACTGATGTCAAGATCGACCGAGGTGACATGCCGAGGATGGAGTCCCAGCACCAGGGCCGCCAGTCCGTGGCCCAGCGCTTCGTGAATAATGGAAGCGAGAAGATAAGTAAGCACGCCAATCGCTGCTACCGTAAGCACGTCTATACGCGTGGCTGTCTCCTGGGGTATAGCTTTTGTTGAAGCTGTCAGTGGTGTTTCCATTTCTGATCCTCCCTGGATGAGAACAAAGGATTTGCATATAATAGACATGCATTTCAGTATAGACTCATCGCAGGGAGAAATCTTCCTCCAAAAGGAGGAGTAGCCTATAATATGCCGAGTTTGCGTGCCAGGGCCAGTGCCTGGGTACGGCTCCTGACGCCCAGCTTGGCGTAGATGGACCCGATATGTGATTTTACAGTGCTTGGGGCCAGAATAAGTTGTGCCGCGATCTCATGATTTGAGCGACCTTCGCTGATATGCCAGAGCACTTCGCGTTCGCGCTCGCTCAACGGCTCAATAAGAGATTGTTCGCTCTGTTCACCAGATGACCTATTCAGTCTCTGCTCCTTTCTGAGCAGCTGTATCAGTCGCTCAAGGTAGCCCAGGGTAGGAGTCGGTTCTGTGCCAATCGGCAGGTTGCGCAGCTCATCGTGCAAACGATGGAAGAGAGGAAGCAGAGATCCGCCTGCGTCCAGAAAGGTGCGCATATACCCTCTACCCTCTGCCATGCTAAGAGCGTTAGCGATAGTCGCTAACGCCTGCTCGGTATTGTTCTGCGCCTGGTCGAACAAGGCCTGTAACGTGAGCCATTGGATCAGGCTGCCCGTTCTCCCCTGCTGCTCTGCCAGAACAAGTTGATTTTCTAATAACCGCTTCGCCTCTGGCCAGCGCTGATAGACAAGCAAGAATCGCATGTAGATAATATGGTGACGATGATGCAGCGAGAAAACCTGGCTTAACGGGGTCTGCTCACCCTGTTCAAGGGAAGCGAATTCGTCTAACCACTGGCGACCAGCGCTTTCATCGCCAAGATCGTACAGCAACAGAGCATACACCCCCTTTACAATGGGAGGGACTTCGGTCTCAACCTTGTTCTGGGAGCGGAGAAATCTTGTGATCTCTTCAAGGCACTGACGGGCACCTGCTTTATCTCCTCTGATATGTTTGATCCGCGCCAGCTGCAGCTGTCCCAGCAGGAAATGGACGTAGGGATCAATCTCTTTGAGAACGTTGAACGCTTTGGAAGAAGCAATCGCCAGTTTGCAATAGCGCTCTGATGCTTCCAGATTATTGCGCTCATACTCGACGCTGCTAAGTAAAGTACAGGCTGTCCCATGCGTAAGGAACGCCTTGCTGGTCGTGAGCCGGAGGATCTCTTGAGCAATGCGGGCAATATCACGTAAGCGGCCCATCATCTCGTAGAGCGCAATCAGACGATATCCGATCCCAGATATCCAGGTTGCATTCTCATCGGCAATAGCGGAAGCCAGCGCCTCTTCCAGCGCGGCGGCTGCTTCGTCCAGGTTGCCACACTGGATGGAGACTGTACCCAGGTGCTGGATAATGCGTGCCCGATGGGGCAGCCCGGCTACGTAGGCAACGGCATGACGGCAGACTGCCTGGCTAAAGGCTCCTCTATCTGGACGCTGCATATTCAGCACGCCATAGAGTGCCAGCATTTCGGCAATCCGGTTGGCTCGCTGCTCATTGTCCCAGTGGGGGCGAGGATAGAGCAAATCGACATGAGTGCTGATCGCCTGATCCAGCGTGGTAACCTCTGCGACATCCGGGCCGGGCAATCCATGCAGGTGCGTATATTCTCGCACCATCTCAGCGACGATAGTGGTACGTCCCGCATACCAGCACCACCAGCATTCAAAGAGAAAGAGGCGTAACCGTGAGAAGATCAGGGAGCGGGGTAGCATCGCTACCCAGTTCATAACCATCTGCGTTTCTCCCTGGCTGATAAGTTCCGTGCCCGTTTCTTCGGCAATGCGGGCAATGCTCTCCAGGTCATGGGCGGCATGCGCATGAGCAACAGCCTCTGCCAGCATGTGTTGTTCGCGGTACCAGCGGGAGGCGCGACGGTGGAGTTCCGGGATCTGCGCAGCATTGTTCTGCTGTAAGCGCTGGCGCAACATATCGGAGAATATCTGGTGATAGCGGTACCAGCGTAATGAATCGTCAAGAGGTGTGAGAAAGAGGCCAGCCTGAAAGAGTTTGGCCAGGGTCTCCTCACCACCTGGCAGATTGCTAACAGCTTCACAAAGCCCGCCCTCCAGCTGGTCTAGAATAGAGGTACGCAAAAGAAATTGCTGTAATTGCTCCGGGAGTTGTGCCAGCACTTCCTGTCCCAGGTACTCCGCAACAGAGTGCTGATTCCCGTTGATGCCTTGTAAAATGGCGACTCCCTCGCGTCGATCGTCCAGCATGAGCGCTATCAGTTGCAGCCCGACAGCCCAGCCCCCTGCGTACTCTTCTAGCAAGGCAACCTCGCCGGCTGAAAGGGCGATCCCTCTCTGGCGAGCAAAAAAGGCCATCACCTCCTCACCGGTAAAACGGAGATCGGCAATGCGCAATTCGAGCAAGCGATCATAGGCGCGCAGGCGTGCCAGTGGCAGGGGCGGATCATGACGCGTGGAGATGACCAGGTGCAAGCGAGGCGGCAGGTGCTCTAAT
>JAFMRP010000653.1 GCA_017354095.1 Ktedonobacteraceae bacterium | reverse complement strand
GAGGTCAGCGGGCACAGCCTGGCCCACTTCTTCCGGCAGTGGGTCTACAGCGGCGGCTATCCCGCCTTCGAGGTCAGCCACTCCTGGGATAACCAGCACAAACTGCTCAAGCTCAAAGTGAGGCAGACCCAGGCCGTTGACGACCTGACCCCCTGCTTTGTCACGCCGGTCGACCTGGCCCTGACGCTCCCCACGTCCGACGAGGCGGCCAGCAATCCCGAGACGGCGGAGACACGCACTATCACGATGCGCGTCATGGCCGGCGAAGATGGCCAGGTGGAGCAGACCTTCTACTTCCCCCTGGAACGCGAGCCGCTGATGATCCGCTTCGATCCCGATGGCTGGCTGCTCAAGACACTCAAATTCGATCGCCCATCGCACATGCTGCGCTATCAGCTCGCGCACGATCCCGACGTGCTGGGACGCCTCGAAGCGGTAGAAGCGCTGGGCGAGAAGAAAGAGGCAGAGAACATCGCCGCCCTGGTGACTGCCCTCCACAACGATGCCTTCTGGGGTGTACGCGTCGCAGCCGCCTCAGCCCTGGCCACCATCGGCGGCGAGCAGGCACAGGTCGAACTGATCCGAGCCCTGCAAGCGCTGGATTCACGGCAGTTCTCACGCGTGCGCGCTGCCAGCGCCTCCGCCCTCGGCCAATTCCAGGCACCCGTCCAGGCCGATCTGGCACAGCGCTCGGCCACTGCGCTGCAAACTCTGCTAAGCGAAGGTGATATCAGCTACAGCGTTGAGGCCTCAGCCGCCAGCGCTCTGGGCAACACCCGCACCGAGGGCGCGCTGGACTTCCTCGCGGGCCTGCTGGATCGCCCCTCGTGGAATAACTTTGTCCAGCAGAGCATCTTCTCCGGGCTGGCCGCGACCGGCGATGAGCGCAGCGTCGATCTGATCGCCAGCTACATCAGCAACACCAGCAACCACCCGACGCTGCGCCGCGCTGCCATCAATGGTCTGATCGCGCTTGGCCAGCACCGCCACCTCTACGGCGAAAATGCCCGCCAGCGTGCCGTCAACGCGCTGTGTAATGCCGTCGAGCACGATAGTTGGGGACCCGTCCGCAGCCGGGCCGCGCACGGACTCCTGGCACTGCGCGACGCGCAGGCCGCGCCGCTCCTCGAACGCCTGGGAGCCCAGGAGCTCGATTCGGGAGTGCAGCGCGCCATGCGTCTCGCCGCGCACAGCCTGCGCGCCAGCGGCAAAGAGGATGAGCAGCTCAAACAACTGCGCCAGGACCTCGACGAATTGCGTCAGGAAAACCGCCAGCTCCGCGACCAGTTGCAGGCCCTCGAAGCCCGCCTGAGCTAAACCTGGCACTACACACACCACAACAAAACAGTGCGCCGTCCTATACGATGGGACGGCGCACTGCTTGGCAGAACTTTTGAGGTTACTCCTACACTGCCTCCTCTAACTCCAACCCCTTGCCCGTAAACTGGCTATTGTAAAGGTCAGCATAGAAACCACCCTGCGCCAGCAGCCCCTCATGCGTCCCCTTCTCGATGATACTGCCATGATTCATCACCAGGATCAAATCCGCATCCCGGATGGTCGAAAGCCTGTGCGCGATCACAAAGCTTGTCCTGCCCTGCATAAGCTCGCTCATCGCTTTCTGAATGTGGATCTCTGTCCTGGTATCAACACTACTCGTCGCCTCATCCAGGATCAGTATCGCCGGATCGGCCAGGACCGCACGCGCGATCGTTAGCAACTGCTTCTGACCCTGCGATATATTGGTCGCATCCTGGTTCAGAATGGTGTCATACCCCTCCGGCAGCGTCCTGATAAAGTGATCGGCGTGCGCGGCCCTTGCCGCCCGCACAATCTCCTCCTCCGTAGCTCCCTCGCGCCCATACGCGATGTTATCCCGTATCGTACCGTTAAAGAGCCATGTGTCCTGCAGCACCATACCGAACATGCCGCGCAGATCCCCGCGCTTGAGATGCGTAATATCCACGCCATCCACTGTTATCGCGCCACCATTGACCTCGTAGAAACGCATCAGCAGATTGACCAGCGTCGTCTTGCCCGCGCCGGTCGGACCCACAATCGCGATCGTCTGCCCCGGCTTCACATCAATGTTCATATCCTCCATCAGCGGCACGTCTTCTTTATAGCCAAACTTGACATGCTCGAACTGCACCGCCCCGTTGGGAGACTGGATAACCTTGGCATCCACTGCCTCCAGCACCTCTTCCTCCTCATCCAGGAGCTCAAAGATGCGCTCGGCTGACGCGATGGTCGACTGGATAATATTCGCTATGTTAGCCAGCTGGGTAATCGGCATCGTAAACTGCCTGGCATACTGGATAAACGCCTGCACATCCCCAATGGTAATCGTACCTCGCGTCACGAATATCCCACCAACCACGCTCACAAACACATATCCAATATTACCGATAAACATCATCAACGGCATGATGGCGCCCGAAACAAATTGCGCCTTCCAACCAGATTGATAGAGCCTCTCGTTGATCTCGCTAAACTCGTTGATCGACCGCTCTTCAAATCCAAATGCCTTGACAATCTTGTGGCCCGTATACATCTCCTCCACATGGCCATTCAGCTCCCCAAGCGCTCTCTGCTGCTGCTTAAAGTAGTTCTGCGATCGCTTGGCAACCACTGTCGTCACAATCAGGCTCAATGGCAGCGTTACAAAAACAATCAGGGTCAATTGCCAGCTGATGGTCAGCATCATCACAATGGTACCAATGAGCGTCACCGACGACATGATCAGCTGCGTCAGGCTCTGCTGCAGCGTAGTACTGATATTATCCATATCGTTGACCGCGCGACTCATAATCTCACCATGCGTGCGCGAGTCAAAGAATTTCAACGGCAAACGCGAGAGCTTGGCTTCCACCTGCTCACGCAGATCATACACTGTTTTCTGCGCTACACCCGCCATAATATATTGCTGGATGTAGTTAAACAACGAGCTGATGACATAGAGCACTACCAGGAACATCAGGATCTGCAAAATCCCGTTAAAGTCGATTGCCGCTCCTGGCACTCCCTTGAATTTTGCTATAACACCCTCAAACAGCTTGGTGGTCGCCTGTCCCAGGATCTTCGGGCTGACAATGTTGAATATGGTGCTGATCACCGACGCGACCAGCACGGCCACCAGTGCAACCATATGCGGCTTCAGGTAGCCGATCATCCTCCAGAGCGTACCCTTAAAATCCTTGGCCTTTTCCACGGGCATGCCGACCGCCCATCCACCGCCAGGACCCATACCACGTCCACCTCCGGGACCTCCCGGCCTGAACCCTGCCCCTCCTGGCTGCTGTCCGCTAACGTTTCTTCCTCCACGCGCTTCACTCATGCAACTTCCTCCTCTGAAAGCTGTGAGGACACGATTTCATGATATACCGTACAGGTATTCATCAGCTCTCGATGCGTCCCAATCCCAACTACCTGCCCCTCGTCCAGGACGATAATCTGGTCCGCATCCATGACCGTGCTCACTCTCTGGGCCACAATAAACACCGTCGCCTCGGCGATCTCTCTTTTCAGAGCGGCCCTCAACCTGGCATCAGTCTTAAAGTCGAGCGCTGAGAAGCTATCATCAAAAATGTATATCTCCGGCCTTCTCACCAGCGCGCGCGCAATCGATAGACGCTGCTTCTGTCCACCCGAAACGTTTGCCCCTCCCTGCGCGATCACCGAGTCAAAGCCCTCTTGCATACCCGAGATGAATTCCGTTGCCTGGGCAATGTCCGCCGCCCGCCTCACCTCTTCCTCCAGAGCATCCTCTTTGCCATAACGGATGTTACCCGCGACCGAGCCCGAGAAGAGCACTGCCTTCTGCGGCACCAGACCGATCTTGGCGCGCAGGCTCTCCTGCGACATTTCACGCACATCCACACCGTCAACCAGCACACCTCCGCTGTCAACATCGTAAAAGCGTGGCATCAAACTGATTAACGTCGATTTACCCGCCCCGGTGCCACCGATGATCGCGGTGATCTGCCCGGGTCGCGCGCTAAATGAAACGTTCGCGATTGCTGGCTTCTCCGCTCCGGGATAACTGAAG
>JAFMRP010000652.1 GCA_017354095.1 Ktedonobacteraceae bacterium | reverse complement strand
TGAAGCGCTTCACGTAGGTTTTACCCCCGGTAATCTTGTCACCCCTACTCAGGCGATGACTGCGGAACGCAGGACCACATCCACGGGAGAAGGTTTGGTTCCGCTTGCTTGTTCTACGGTGTCTGTGGGCGTTGTAGGCGCAGCCTGAGCAATCCAGCTCGTAAATCCGACGATAAAGCCAGCTGATTCCGCAGGTACGCCGTGCGCCTCGATCTGGGCAATGATCTCGTCGTTTGGTAGCACTTGCGCGGTTATTGTCTGGCCGGAAACGCTAGATAAGCGCTGTGCAACGTCCGCAAAGCTGAGCGCTTCTGGTCCTGTGACATCAACTGGACCAGAGATTGCGAGTTTGCCAAGAAGCGCCCCAGCGGCTGCGCGTGCGCAATCCTCGCGTGTAACCCAGCTATGTTTGGCGGAGCCCTCTGGAATGAGCAATTGTCCATTGACGAGCAAGGCACTGGCGAAATTCTTGAGGTTCTCGGTGTAAATGCTATTGCGGAGCGCTGTCCATTGCACACCGGAAGCAGCCAGAGCGACCTCGGTCTGCCCATGCTCAACGAGGAGGGGGTGTGACGCGTTCGGGTCGGCTCCTGGGGCCGAAGTGTAGACAATGTGACGTACCCCGGCAGCTACTGCGGCGGCTATTGCTGCTTGATGTCCCGCGACGCGCTGGCCGATGACGTCCGTACTGATGATGAGCAGGCTGGTCGCTCCTGCAAAGGCCGCTGATAAGCTTGCCGGATCGGAGAAGTCAGCGCGACGCACTATCACTCCCCGGGCAGCGATATCTGCGAGCTTTTGCGGGTCGCGGGTGGTGGCGATAATCTGGTTTGCTGGAACCTGGGTGAGCAGGTGTTTGAGCACAAGGCGACCAAGCTGGCCGCTGGCACCAGTAAGAGCATACATGGGGAAGATCCTTTCAGGTTCTCTCGTCGTTTTTTTGTCGTCATTCACGAGCGAAGGCCCTCGTGTTTTCGTTGTGAAGAGGTTGACAGTGCAATCTCTAGGAGTTACTATAAGATAGTAGCATTCTTTTTGCAAGAAGGCACTTAAAAGTGGGGTACTTACCAAAAAGTGAGATAGTTACCAGATGGAAATAGTTCCTCTTTCCCGAGGTGTGTATGAGGCAAACTGTCCTACACGGCATGTCCTCGATGTGATTGCTGATAAATGGACGACCCTGATTATTGGTTTGCTCGCGGATCGGCCACGGCGCTTTGCTGAGCTTCATCGGCAAATTGGGGGAATTTCGCAAAAAATGCTTACCCAAACACTGCGCAGTCTGGAACGAGATGGATTGGTGCAGCGTACTGTATATGCACAGGTTCCTCCGCGTGTTGAGTATACCTTAACCCCTATGGGGCAAACCATCTGCGAACCGCTGACTGCTCTTATCAGTTGGGCGGAAGAAAATATCAAAGCAATCACGGCCGCTCAGCAGCGCTACGACGAAGCCTCTTCTTGACTTGCTTGCAATACGTCAAAAGGAGGCTTCTTATATGAAATCCGCTTACGTCGTGTCTAGATACCATAGCAGGTTTTGTGGAATGAGTTTACTCAAACCCATTCCACAAAACCTGCTATGGTATCTACCTTCTTCCTTCAGCGCCGCTCAAAAGATCGAGCAAAAGATCGGCGATGGGCGTGGGCGACTCCACCTGTTGCGCTGTCTTCTGGAAGAGGCCTGTATCCTTCAGCGAGACCGAGTTCCCGTGAGAGGACACCAATCGCTCGGCGAACCTCTTGCCATAGTTCCGATAGATGGGAGAAGGCAATAACGGGGATGATGGGTCTGCCAGCATATCTATCACCGCTTTTGGATCGACTCCGTTTTTCTCAGCCATCACAAGCGCTTCGCCCATCGTGCGTCGAGCCGATGTGATCAGGAAATTTCCGACGAGCTTGACAATAGTTGCCGCACCAACCTCTTCGCCAAAATCGAAGATGCCCATTCCCCCCATTGCCTCAAGCAGCGGTCGGACGCGTCCTTTGGCTTGTTGCGGACCGGCAATGGGAATCCAGAGTTGGCGAGCGGCAGCCGCCTCTGCTCCACCAAAGATAGGCGCCGCGACATAGCTAGAGCCACATTGTGCGTGCAGTGCCGCCAGCTTCCTCGCCGTCTCAGGCAGCACCGTGCTCATCGAAAGATGTATCCCATCAGGTCCCAGTTGCTCTAAAAGACCGTCGCTCATGACGATGCTTTCCAATGCCGCGTCATCCCACACAATGGTCGCGACAATCCCCCCGCTTGTCACCACGTCAACGGGTCGGGCCGCCAGGTGAGCGCCCTTCTCCACCAGCGGCCCGGCTTTGCTCTTAGTGCGGTTATACACCCAGAGCCCATACCCGGCATTGAGCAGATTGCTCGCCATTGGCAAACCCAGGTTGCCCAGTCCGATAAATCCAATTGCTTCACTCATTTTTCTCTATCCTTCTCCATGAGTCAGCGCGCCAAACATGACGTTAACATCATGTTTGGCGCAAAAAAATCTGCTGCTATCCCCTTTCCTCTAATCAGCGCTCGAAGCGTTCAATATACGATGATCTCTGTATTTCCTTTCGCTTGAGCCGAGGAAACATCGCTTCTCGTCGGCGACAAGAGACAGTATAATGCGGGTTCCACAAAAAAGCGTGATCATTTGGAGTCATTTTGCTGAGGGAGGAGTATGACCCTTTGGGACTATTCGTGCCGGACTCTTCCACGATGAAGTTGGCATCGGTGCTTCAGTCGGCTTTTTGGGGAAGGAGATCAAGCTGTTGCGCGCGTGCGAGGGCCTGCGTGCGATTGCGTACCCCCAACTTGGCTAAGATGGCCTGTACGTGCCGCTTGACGGTGTTTGGCGCGATCACCAGGACTTGCGCGATCTCCTGATTGGAGGCTCCTTGCGAAAGCAATTCCAACACCTCTTGTTCACGAGGAGTGAGCGGATCAATGAGCGCTTGCGGGTGAGCGGAAGAGGGAGAGCCGCTCTTCTCTTCGTGCAGAAACGCTGCGAGCAAGCGATCCACATAGGGCCTCCGCTGCTGCTCCAGGCTGCGTTTCAGCAGAGGCACCAGCTCTTGACCTTCATCGAGAAAGTGACGCAGATAGCCTTCCGGTTCCCCGATCAAGAGGGCCTCTTCGAGCGCCTGCAACGCTTGCTGTTCTTGCTGCATCTGCTGATAGGCGAGCGCCTCCAGCAGGCACATTTCTAACACCTGCTCACGACGCTCTGTCAAACGCGCCCGGGGCAGCCAGATAGCAAGCAGATGGCGTGCCTCTTCACTTCGCCGTTCAGCCAGCAGGACCCGCACCCCTGCGACCGCCTCTCGCTCCTGCGCAAACACCGAAGGGAGAGGTGCCTGTTGTTGAGAGTGCATCCACCACTGCACGGCGACGTCCTGCTTGCCCATGGACAGCCAGAGCCGAACCTGCAGACCGGAGAGGCGCCAGGTCTGGGCATAGCGATTGTCACGGTAGGCAGGAAGGGTGACCAAGCGCTGCAGGGCGTCTTCCGCTTCATCGAACTGCTGGCGCGCCAGGAAGATCTGCATCAGGACCACATAGGCTTGATCCACAACAAGCCCTGCACCAGCTTGCTCCAGCAGGTGCACGGCTTGTTGTGCCTGGTCAAACGCTTGTTCCAGCTGATTCTGTTCGTACAACAGCACTGCCTGAGAGGCAGCCAGATATCCCCGTGCGAGCGGCTGCTCCCAGTGTTCCAAGGCGAGGAGGGCGAGCGCCTGCTCAGCTTGCTTCACCTGTCCCTGCATGAGCAGATAGGACGAAGCCATCACCGACACACAGGATGCGATGACCATCACCCCCGCTTGCTCATAGCCAGCCATGGCCTCCTGGAGGGCTTGCCATGCCGCCCTGGCCTCGCCGCGAGCCAGAAATGCGAGCGACTGGGCATCGTGCACAAGAGCACGAACATAGCTATTGTCATCGTCAAGCCATTGCTTGGCCTGTTCGGACAGCGCGATGCTCTCCTGCACATTGCCATAGGACCCTTGGATCAGGGCTCGGAAGGCGAGGGTTTCTGCAAAGAGCTGCCCACGTGTGTTCC
>JAFMRP010000651.1 GCA_017354095.1 Ktedonobacteraceae bacterium | reverse complement strand
CTTTCATCAGAATGGGAGGCAAACCGCTCATCCGGTAGAGAAGGTGAAGAGACCCGCCTGCACATTTTTTGCGTTAAGTGGCAAGACGAGAATAGGACAATCGAACCGGAAGCGTGTTACCGGTTTGTGACGAGGCGAGATGGATGCAGGAAAGGAGACGGAGGGTACGATGGGCAACCTCAAGGGCCCCGCCCCACTCCACACCACCCCTTGCCCCTACAGATCCGAGATGGGTGTTTCCGAACAGATTTTGTATTTCTGCTCTATAAGGCGATACTACGAGGGACGCACTATATAGGACGATAACCGTGATAACGAGCCACAATCCATATCCGTACGATAGTGATATTATAGCACAAGATATAGTATTTTTCAAGTAAACTACATTGAATTATTTTATATTTGCAGAATTGGATGTTATGGTAATAATATGGATAATAGGAGTATTTAATATTAATGTGATGTAAAGTCTGTAACATGGCTTATAGCATGGTAAATTGGGTTCAATCTGCATGGATTTTGAAGTTTCCTACATATAGGAAATCAGCGTGAAACATAGGAAACGACCGGTGAGTATCTGGAGAAACCGCTTCTCATCTGAAGTGTCAGCATGATATACTGCCAACGTGTTGTTCATGACCTCTGCTCTCTGGAAGCTACGTGATTTCTGGTTCAAGAAGTGCCGCTCACTTTCCAGAAAAAAATTTGGCGCTTTGAAGCCTCCTGGTGGTCACTGTCCCTGCGAGAGGGCAATCTTCTTAAAGCGCCTGATCCGCCCAAGATCGCCAAGGTATCTGTTCGAAACGCTCCCCAGATGGTCAATATGTGGCTATGGGGATGATGAGTGGAGCCGTGCAGGTCTGGAAAGTGGATCTGTAGCCTCCCCTCAAGTAGCCTTTTTTGTGGTGAGGAATCGGGTGATATACTCGGCGATCACCTCGCCATCTTCCTCAAGAGCAAAGTGGCCGGTATCCAGCATATGTACCTCGCAGTGGGGCAGATCGTGCTTGAACGCCTCTGCGCCAGCCGGGCCAAAGATCGGATCATTCTTGCCCCATACGGCCAGGAGCGGAGGTTGGTATTGCCGGAAATACGCATGCCATTGGGGATAGCGCTGTGGATTGGTGCGATAGTCCTCGAAGAGAGCTAACTGGATGTCCGCATTGCCTGGCCGATCAAGTCCCAGTTGATCAAATGTCCAGGCATCAGGACTGATATGGTCTTTCTCGCGCACCCCGGAGGTGTATTGCCAGATCGTTGTCTCTCGTGTGAGCAAGCCTCGTATGGGTTTCTCTGTTTCAGCGTTGCGATGGGACCAGAACGGCCACGCTGCATCCCAGAACGAGGTGAAGCCTTCACGATAGGCATTGCCATTCTGGCTGATAATGGCCTCAATCCATTCGGGATGTTTGACTGCCAGGCGAAATCCCACGGGAGCGCCATAATCCTGAACATAGATACTGAAGCGCTTGATCTTGAGCGTGTCGAGGACCTTTTCCACAATTTCTTCCAGGTGATCGAAGGTATAGGCGAACTGCTCGACAGCCGGGCTATCGCTATAGCCATACCCCGGATAATCGGGCGCGACCACATGAAAGCGCTCGCCTAGAACGGGAAGAAGGTTGCGAAACATGTGGGATGAGGAGGGAAACCCGTGCAGCAAGACGAGCGTCTGTGCATGCTGTTCTCCTGCCTCACGATAAAACACCTGAAGGTCATCGACCTTGATCGTTCGATACGAAATGGTTGTCATGATTTTACTCCTTTTCGACGGAAAAACATCGGTAATGCCTCCATGCTCGGTGCTCTAATGGTCCACACGATCCATAACAAGCCGCAGATAATGAGAGAAGCAGCGGGGTTCCAGAAGGCGATCAAGAGAGCGACCAGATAGCAAGGGAAACCGAGAAAAGAAAGGATCATGTTTGTAGGGGGGCGCCAGCCAGACGGATGGCTTCGGCAGTGTTGCTGCACCACCACCCACCAGAGCAGATTGTAGGTGAGATTCAGTACCCCGATATAGCCAGCGTAAATGGCACTCGCAACCGAGGCTGCTGGCGTGGTCAAATAAGCTCCGAGCAGGGCCGTAGGGAAGGGAACCGCCGAAACGATGAGTAAGAGCATCCCATTGATGAGGAGGAGTCCTGTCTCAGCGTATTCTGCCCATTGGAGCAGACGATGATGGTAGATCCAGGCGATGAGCAAGGTCACAAAGCTGAACATGAAGGTCAGGTAGGTTGGCCACTTTGCCCCCAGGGCCATCGCTAATGCCTGCGGGGTGATAGTGGTCAAGATGGGGACCTGCAAGTTGAGGGCAAGCAGCGTGATGGCGATAGCAAAGATCCCGTCGCTGAACGCTTCGAGCCGTCTTGTGCTCACTCCTAGTGAGTGTGGTTGCTTTTGATCTTTTTGTGGACGTTGCTGCATACGCGCTTTCCTTCTATCAGGTAGAAGTACGAACGCCTATCTCGATAGCTTAATGCATTGAATGGACTCATCTTTCTCATTGGGAAGTGTGAGACAGTGCCGCTTCCCTTAGCCGCTGCACGTCGCGTATGGGTGGGGCACCGAAGAGGCTTTTGTACTCCCGATTGAAGTGGGAGGCATCCTGGTAGCCCACGCGATAGGCCGCACTCGCTGCATCCAGATCTTCCGAAAGCATCAGACGCCGCGCCTCTTGCAGCCGCAGCCGCTTCTGGAATTGCAGGGGACTCAGCGCGGTGACGGCCTTGAAATGCTGGTGAAATCCTGAAACACTCATGCCGAGTTCGCGTGCGAACTGCTCGACGCGCAGTGGCTGGTCGAAGTTTTGACGGAGCCGCTCGACCGCTCTCGCAATGGGGGAAGAACCCTCCCCAAGCGTCGCCAGGTGGAGGAGTCGGACCCCCTGCTCCCCCATCAGGAGCCGATAGACCATTTCCCGCATGATCAGCGGCAGAAGGACTGGCGCTTCGGTGGGGGAGTCCAGGAGTCTGGTGAGTCGCACGGTCGCGTCCAGCAGGTTGGCGTCCAGGAGACTGACATCGATGGCCCTGACCCCTGCGGGCTTTCTCGAAGAGGCGTAGCCTGCTTCAAGCATGACCGAGCTGACAATGCCGGGATCGAGGGAGAGGCGGAGACTGAGGAATGGCCGCTCTTTCGAGGCTTCGAGGACCTGACCGATATTGGGCAGATCGATCGTTGACAGAAGATAGTGGAAGGGGTCGTATCGATAGCGGTTCTCGCCCAGGAGGAACTCCTTACTCCCCTGCGCAACCACGCACAAGGACGGATCGACCACGCTGTACACGCGTTCCAGAGGTATGGAGTGACGGTACAGGTGTAGCCCTGGAAGTGGTTGGACGGACCCATCGGAGGTGATGGCGCGTTCGATCCGCTCTACCAGTTCCTCACGATAGGCTTGCAGCAGTGTCGCCTCGCGTTCTCCCTGTTGGTCCACCATTACAGTCATAGCAACCCCTTTTCTGGTGTCTCCTTTGCCAGTATGGAAAAAATTTGTAGAATCAGACAATCATTTTCGAGAATCATTCTATCACTCCCTGTTCCAGGCTGTCTATAATGCAATCATACGAGACGTATTTGGGAAGAAGACAGAGGGCACGCGCGGGCAACCTCAAGGGCCCCTCCCAACTCCACACCGCCCCTTGCCCCTACAGATACGGAGCGATCTTCCCCAAGCATGTTTCGAGTTTCTGCAATAATAACCATCAGAGAAAGGACAAAGCCCTCTCCTCGGGCCACGCAAGCTGGACTTTTCTTCAAGGAGAGGTAACGCGGCCTGAGGTAGTGTATGGAGGAGGCATAGAGCATATGGATATCAAACGAAATGGCTCACGACCGTCGGGGAAAGGACCAGCCGAGTACTTTACCGGTGTGGTGCGCATTGATCCGTTATTCGAGGCACCTGATCCGGCACGCGTGGCCGGCGCCAGTGTCACGTTCGAGCCTGGCGCTCGCACGGCATGGCATACTCACCCGCTGGGCCAGACCCTAGTTGTAACGGCTGGCAGTGGCCGGGTACAGCGCTGGGGAGGTCCGATTGAAGACATTC
>JAFMRP010000650.1:2295-4060 GCA_017354095.1 Ktedonobacteraceae bacterium | reverse complement strand
GGAGGTATCATGTTACGCCACAGAAAAGCCCACTTGAGTGCGCTTTTTCTCTCATTTTTATGCGTGCTGGCCGTCGCGCTTACAGCCTGCGGCGGTGCGACAAACAGCGCGAAAAAGAACGCCCCCCTGATCGTAGATACCGGCCCAACGGGCGATTTCACACGCAACTTCAATCCCTTCACTACCAGCGGCCTCATCTCTACCTATGGGTCGATCTATGAGCCACTGCTCTACACGAACATGATCACGGGCGCTGTCCAGCCCTGGCTGGCCTCCAGCTATAAAATGGCACAAGACGCCCGCAGCGCCACCTTTACCCTCACCTCCGGCGCCAAATGGTCCGATGGCAAGCCGTTGACCGCCGATGATGTTGTCTTCACATTCGACTACATGCATCGCTACCCGGCTCTCGATAGCAACGGCGTCTGGACCTACCTCAAAAGCGTAACCGCCACCGACGATAAAACAATCGTCTTCACCTTTAATAGCCCCAACTCAAGTCTGATATACTATATTGGGACAAAAACATTTATCGCGCCCAAACATATCTGGTCAACCATTAGCGATCCCGTGAAGTACGCCAATCCCGATCCCGTCGGCTCCGGCCCGTTCAAACTGAAGTCCTTCAGCAGCCAGAACGTGACAATCGTGAAGAATCCACAGTACTGGCAGCCGGGCAAACCTGCCGTCAATGAGGTGCAGTTCCCCGCCTCCAATGATAATGCCGGCATTGAACTGAAACTCTACAGCAACAAGACCGACTGGGCAGGTATCCCCGCTCGCGATGTGCAGCGTCTCTATGTAGACCGCGACCCGGCCCACCATCACTACTGGTTCCAGCCGGTAGATGCCAATATGTTCCTGGTCAATACGGCCAAATATCCTCTCAACCAGTTGCCCGTACGCAAGGCCATCAGTGACGCGCTGGACCGCGATAAAATGTCCAAAGTCGCCGAGCAGGGCTACGAGCCGATAGCCCATCCCACAGGCATTATCCCCTCACAGCAAGGACAATACCTGGACCCGGCCTACAGCAATCTCACATTCAAACACGATGTCGCGCAGGCTGGAAGCACCCTTGAAAGCGCTGGCTTCACGAAAGGCCCCGATGGCATCTACGTGGATAAAGATGGCAAAAAACTGAGCGTGAAGATTGATGTGGTCTCCGCCTGGAGCGACTGGCTGGCACTCGTGCAGATCGCGGCCCAGAACCTGAAGGAGGCCGGCATCGACGCGACGGTCAACGGCATCGGCATCGGCGACTACCAGTCGCGCATGTCAGCCGGACAGTTCGATCTCTCTATGGGCTCTATGCCCCAGGGACCATCGCCATTCTATGCCTACAATGGCCTGCTCAATAGCGCGTATACCGCGGATATCGGCCAGTCGGCATCCAATGACGTTGGCCGCTGGCGCGATGCCACCACAGACAATCTGCTCAAGCAGTACGCGACGACTATTGATCCCGCTGTACAGAAACAGGCTATGCAGGGCCTGCAAAAAATTGTCGTCGAGCAGCTTCCGGTTATCCCCCTGCTCTACGACGTGACCTGGGCGGAGTACAACTCCTCCAACTATGTCGGCTGGCCCGATCCCAAAAATCCGTACGCTCCCGCTGGGAACTACTATAACCCGGATCTCGCCTACATCCTGCTACACCTGAAACCCGCCGCATAACGGGGGTTTGGGGGGCTCGGGTGCAGGGCAGCGCCCTGCCGGGGGGCCGGGGGTGTCCCCCGGCACAAACTTTTCCCAGTGTTGTGTT
>JAFMRP010000650.1:0-2285 GCA_017354095.1 Ktedonobacteraceae bacterium | reverse complement strand
CCGCCGCAGGCGGCATCACAACAAAAAGTAAGGAGTAAGCAGATGCTGCATCTACTACGGCGCATCGGTTTCTACATCTTATCCCTCTGGGTATCCATCACCCTGAACTTTTTCCTGCCACGCCTGGCACCGGGTGATCCGGCCCAGATCTATATCGCGCGCTTCCATGGCCGCATCCCGCCGCAAGCGCTTGAGGCCCTGCGCGTCCAGTTTGGCGTCAGCAGCGATCCCCTCTGGCTGCAGTATTTCCAGTACCTCAACGCTCTGCTGCACGGCAACCTGGGTATCGCCATCTCATACTTCCCTACGCCAGTCGCTGATGTGATCTCGCAAAACATGCCCTGGACACTCCTGCTGGCCGGCGTCTCGGTCGTGATCAGCTTCTTGCTCGGCACATTGATGGGAGTGATCGCCGCCTGGAAACGCGGCGGCATCTTCGATAGCGTCTTTTCACCATTGATGACGCTGTTTTCATCAATCCCTTACTTCTGGCTTGCCCTGATGGCGCTCTATCTCCTGGCCTTCGTATTTACCATTTTCCCGCTCAGCGGCGGCTACGATCCCTCGCTGGCGCCTGGCTGGAACCTCGACTTCATCTGGGATGCCACCTATCACAGCATACTGCCCTCCCTGACCATCGTCATCTCGTCTATCTCTGGCTGGATGCTCGGTATGCGTAACGCGATGATATCAACACTCTCCGAAGACTACGTGCTCATGGCGGAAGCCAAGGGCCTGTCACAGTGGCGCGTCATGTTCACCTACGCCGCGCGCAATGCAATCCTACCCAATGTCTCCGGCTTCGCTCTCGCTCTGGGCTTTGTGATTAGCGGCCAGCTGCTGACCGAAGTCGTCTTCTCGTATCCGGGTCTCGGCTTCGCCCTGCTCAAGGCGGTACAGCAGGCAGACTACTCCCTGATGCAGGGCATCTTCTTACTCATCACAGTGGCGGTTCTGGTCGCGAACCTGCTGGCCGATCTGCTGTACGTATTGCTCGACCCCCGCGCACGCGAGGAAAGGAGCTAGCAGCTTATGAATCAGTTTTCACAAGAATCTCTATCAGGCACCCCGCTGGGCGAGCCCACCGCCAGCACTGGCATCGCCGGAGCCCCGCTACCAGGCCAGGTCGCCCCTGGACGCCTGAGTAACTTATGGCGCTCTCTGTCTCACAACAAAAAGGTCCTGGTCGGCACAATCATTGCCGCTTTCTTCATACTGGTGGCAATCCTGGGCCCCCTGCTGATACATGGCGATACGGCCATGGTGACCGAGGAAATCTTGCAGCCCCCTTCGGCCTCGCACCTGCTCGGCACAACCGATCAGGGACAGGACGTCTTCGCCCAGTTGATCGTCGGAACACGCTCGTCTATGTTCTGGGGCGTCCTGACCGGCCTGCTGGTAACTGCCCTCTCGGTGGTCGTCGGCCTGGTCGGTGGCTACACTGGCGGTGCGCTGGATGAAATACTGTCGCTGATCAGCAACGTGTTCCTGATCCTGCCCGCCCTACCCCTGGCCATTGTGATGGCAGCCTACTTCCCCGTGAAGGGCGAACTGACCGTCGCTTTCGTGATCATCATCACCAGCTGGTCATGGCAGGCGCGCATACTACGCGCCCAGACGCTCTCGATGCGCAATCGTGACTTCGTGGCGGCAGCTCGCGCTACTGGCGAGTCACCCTGGCGCATCATCTTCTTCGAGATCCTGCCCAATGAGCTGCCCATCATCGTCGCTGGCTTTATCGGCACGGTGATCTACGTGATCCTGGCTGCGGCCGGACTGGAATTCCTTGGCCTGGGCGACAGCTCAACCGTGAGCTGGGGCACCATGTTCTACTGGGCACAGAACCGTGGCGCACTCGTCGCGGGCGCCTGGTGGTGGTTCCTCCCACCCGGCATCAGCATCGCCCTGCTGGGCATCGCCCTGGCCCTGATCAATTTCGGCATCGACGAGATCTCTAACCCGCGCCTGCAAACACGCTTCAAAAAAAATCAGCGCGAGAAAAAAGCCGTCACACCAGTACGCATACCCAATCAACAAACCACATCGTAACAATCTATCGCACCCTACCTCCCCGCGCCCTTGGGAAATGTAAGGCCACCCCTTGCGGGTGGCCGGGGACGGGGGCCGACATTCCCCCTTGTGGGGGGCCGGCTCGCGGGGGGATTACCCCTCGTGGAGGGACCGGTAAAAGGAGCCAGCTCATATGGTAGAGCACTCAAACACTCTGCTAGAACTAAATAACGTCTGTGTCGACTACGAAGCCGCCAACGGCATCGTACATGCCG
>JAFMRP010000649.1 GCA_017354095.1 Ktedonobacteraceae bacterium | reverse complement strand
GCTCCAAGAATGATAAAGATGGTCACTACGAAAGACGCGATCTGAGCATAGTGGATGTTAGCTGCGGCTGCTCCAAGCACCTGGTTGTACATATAGATCATTACAAATGAAGTCGCACCGGGCTTATCCGCGCTGGTAATTGGACCACCCTGCGTGATCAGGAAGACTGTGCCAAACATCTGGAACGTCGTAATCGCGCTCAGAATCGTTGCTGGCGTAATGGCCGGTCGCAGCAGTGGCAGGACAATCTTGAAGAAGCGCTGACCGGCGGACGCTCCATCGACGTCGGCGGCCTCCAGCATCTCTTGTGGCACACTCTGTAGCGCACCAAGGATGACGACGGTGAAAAAGGGATAGGTCATCCATACGTTGACGATGACCACCGCGATAAATGCCCAGATCGGGCTGGTGAGCCAGGGGATGCCAAAGCCTCCGCCGAAGAAAATTCGCCCAATCTGGTTAATCGGGCCGAAGTCGTAGTTAAACAGGAATTTCCAGATTAACGCTGTTATGGCGTAGGGGGTGGCCCAGGGAACGAGCAGAATAACTCGCCAGAAGGCCAGTCCCTTGATTTTCTGGTTGTTCAGGGCCAGGGCCGTCAGCATACCAACGACCAGGAATAGCGCCACACACATAATCACATAAAGTACTGTCAGGCCAATCACGAAGAGCAGATCGCTATCGGCGGTAAAAAGTAACTTGCGGTAGTTCTCTAACCCGATGAATTTGTATTCGTCATTGAATAGTGAGTTGTTCGTGCCTGACAGATAAATAGTGTACAGGATGGGCGTCAGATTGATCACGGCAATCGTGACGAGCATCGGCAGCATGTAGAAAAATATCGTTGAACGCCTGACCTTCAGCATTTCATCTGTCTCTCCTTCAGGGAAGCAGGGAGCCACGGCCCCCTGCCAGAGATCTCCCTCCCGCACTGATTATGATTGGATGCTCTTGACGCCCTTGTCAGCCGCATCTTGTGCCGCTTTCATTGCCGCTTCCGGGGTCTGGCTGCCGGTCCAGACGGCGGTCAGAGCGTCAGCGACCGGCTTCCACAGCGCCGACATATACGGTGTGTTGGGCAGCGGTACACCGTTCTGAACCTGGGCGGCGTAGCCAGCTATGGATTGGGTCGAAGTAACGCTGCTGTCGCTGGCGGCAGCCGCATTGGCCGGAATCTCGCTGGTCGCTTTGATCATCTTGATCTGGTTTTCTTTGTTGGTGTAGAACTTCATCAGATCAGCGGCCAGCGCCGGATTTTTAGCGTTGCTGGTGATCCAGAGCGATTTTACCCCGACGAATGGCGTCGCAGGATTGTTGCTGGAGGTGACGGTGGGCAGCTTGAGGAAACCAACATCGATTCCGGCTTTGTTGGCATAGTCGCTGTAGGACCAGGGGCCATCTATGACCATGGCGGCCTTCCCTTCAGTGAAGAGGGATTTCGCGATGTCACCACTGATCTGCTTGGGCATATAAGGCTTGAATGAGGCGATATACTTGGTGGCCGCAATTGCCTGTGGCGTATTCAACCCTACTGTGCCATCTTCTTTGACATAAAAAGCACCGAAGCCATAGAACCAGGCTGCATTGTAATAGGCGTCTTCGGTGGGCCAGATAACGCCGTACTTGCCGGCATTCTGTTGCTGGTACGTTTTGGCAAAGTTGAGCAGGTCATCTGTCGTCTTGGGCAGATCGCTCTCTTTGACCAGCTTCTTGTTGTACATCAGCGTAATAGCCTCAACGGTCTCGGGTACTCCATAGATTTTGCCGTTGAAGGTCACAGCCTGGGCCGCAGCCTTGCTGTAGTTCGAGTTGACGAAGTCCGCGCTGATATACTGATCAACGGGGATGACCGAGCGGCTGGAAGCCAGCTTGCCAAGGGAGTCATCTACCCAGGCAATGATATCAGGACCGTTTTTGGCTTTGATCGCGGTAATGGACTTGTCTACGACATTCTCTTGCTGAACTAACTGGATTTTGACCTGAGGGTGCAGCTTCTGATACTCGTCAAAGATCGCCTTTTTGGCTGTGAGATAGTCACCCTGCCATCCATGCCAGATGGTAATGGTTCCGCTGTAGTTGATTGCGTTGCCACTCTGGCCGCCACCGTTATCGCCAGATGAGCCACCGCAGGCGGCGAATAGCATCGCGCTCAGCACGGTGAGCGGAAGCAAAATAGTGAGGACACGCTTCATTGACATGACCTGATACCTCCATGCATCAAATATGGGATAGTGACGCTGTACTATTGCGTCAAGCTTCAATTGAAGGGAGACCGCAGCGGGAGGTGCAGGAGGGCGGCTGCCTCTCCGCTCGGCTGACGGCGTAGCCGTAGCTGCAAAAGCAGCGTTGCCGAGCGGAACAAGAGGGGCCCTCCTGCGTCTTTCCCCTCGCCGCCGCAGGCGGCGTTGGCGGTCTGGATAAGAGGTCAGCGCATATTTCATCTGAAGCAGACCAAACCACCAGAAACCTGCAAATCAAAAGGGAAATACAATAGCATAACCATAAAATGCCAAAAACAGGCCATATAAGCATGCGCAAAGCAAAAACTTGCACAGGAAGATGGATACCGCTCCGAGGAAAAAGAGAAAGAGGGCTCAGAGATAGCAGGTGAACAGGTAGAAGCTGCGGAAAAGATCGTACTTCGGCATAGAACTACTTTGCTTTTTGGCTGAGAGATGGGCTATCCTCATAAGTCACCTGTTCTTTAGTGCCAGCAGAGCAACCACTGCTCCGCTTTAAAGACGTTCTCAATTACAGTATAGCCAAAATATCCAACGAAAGGCAAGCCTTCCCTAATACCCGGAACAACCTCTCCAATTTCCTCAATCCATAAATATTGCAGCATTCGCACTCATCAATAAAAATACACGACCATCGATCATCATCCAGATCCGTCAATAAAAAATCCCGTGAACCCGCCTCTGGAGCAGCTGTGTCGCATACTTCCTTACCGAGCCCCTGACTGCGCAGCAGTAGACGCGCAGCGTCGTTGGGGCTCGGAATACCAGGCCGGTGTCGCATTTTGGTACGAGTTTTCGCAAAACGCCTCTTTTCCCTCTGATTGATCCCCTACACAATCACCCGCATCCAGCTTCTGAAGAGGCTGTGAAGCTTGTGAAGCTTTGTGAGGTTTTGTGACGCTTCCTGTGAAGCTTTGAATCGGCCTGGGAAGCCGTGTGAAGCTTTGTGAAGCTTTTTTGCACGGAATTTCACGACCCGGCCTCATCCCCGCCCTCTTCACATACATCAGGCTCCATAATTCCTGGCATTCACCCGGAAGTCCCACCGGTTTGCTCAGGCTGATACAGAATGATAGTATTATTCGTGAATAAACCTCGTTACCATCGTACGGATTGCCAGGCAATAAGGCAGATGACGCCCATGGGAAAAAAGAACATCGTGCTGTTCTTCACCCTCTTAGGATTGCTCGCTTTTTCCGGTGCCTATATCGCTGGTGGAGTGCAGGCTTTTTCTCGCTTTCAGCAAGATAACCTTGAACAACAGGAACATTGTGGAGGACAGGCGCCCGTACAAATCTGCGTACAGGCGCCCAGAGCCATTTTTAGCGCCTTCTATCCGTTTTACCTCTCAACACAATATCCCCTGTTCAAGGTGAGCTACAGCAGTAACACACCCCTCACGCTGGTCATCAGTACCTCAATCAATCACTTCAGCCAGGCCCAGACACGCACGGTGAGCGCGACCTCTACCACTCAAACCAGTTCTTTTATCCCACCTCTCCTCGACTCCAGCGCGCTGCGCAAGCTGACCACAGAATCCAGTTCCCTGCTACAAGTGCAGGTTACCGATACCAAAAATCACCTCTATTATCGCGATGACATCCCGCTTGTACTCCACTCACGCTGGATGATGCGCTGGTTACCCTCACACCGGCTTAATATCGGGGCCTGGGTCACCCCCGCCGATCCCGCCGTCGCCTCCCTGGTGGTAAAAGCCAGCGAGCATCTCGGCGAACAGGCCGCGCCCGCCCCACCCGGCATGATCGGCTATCGCAACGCGACACCTCAGCAGGTTATCGACCAGGTCGATGCCATCTACGATGC
>JAFMRP010000090.1 GCA_017354095.1 Ktedonobacteraceae bacterium | reverse complement strand
CCTCTAGAGAGGAATCGAGTGCCAGCGGCTCTAGCCGGACTTCGATGCGATCCGCCTCGATTTTTGAGAGGTCCAGCATGTCATCGACCAGGTGCGACAGGTCTTCTGCCCGACGTACCACGAACTGGATATGTTCTTCCTGCTCTTGTGTGAGCTCGCCATCAACAAACCCCTCTAATAGTAACGCACCATAGCTGATGATGCTATGTAGGGGAGTACGTAATTCGTGTGTCACGTTGGCCAGGAACTGTGATTTGAGCTGATTGGCACGTTCGAGCGCGGCATTTTTATCTTTCACTTCGGCGAACAGCAGTGCGTTTTGCACCGCCATCGAGGTCTGGATGGCAACGGTGCTGAGCAGAAACGTGTCGTGACTGTTCACCTGCTGAGGCTGGTCGGTATAAAGTATAAATGCTCCGATGGCCTGGTCTTGTAGGAGTAGGGGGACCGCGATGGCGGAGCGGTAGCCGGCATCCAGAGCCAGGCGGGCCCAGGGTTCCTGGCGTTCGCGATAGATGGTCTCGATATCTTCGCCGCAGGCAATCTTTTTGCGTTGAATGACCATGCGTGCCAGGATCATATCCAGGTCACGCAGCGCCCCACGAGGAATACGCGGCCGACGCAGGCCATAGGTTTTAGGGATCGCCTGTTCTGATGTGATTTTGGGTGCGCGAATCGCGGCTCGTTTGCCGCTGGAGGTCGGGGGGCGTATATGGCTGGGCAGCGCGACCAGTTTGGTGGTGACGGCTGTGGTGATATCGCTGTCGGGATCGGCATGCACGCTGACCGTACCGGCTTGCTGGCCTTCTGGGCTCGATGTTGGTCTCGGAGCCAGCATATGCGCATCAATCACCTGCTGATCCGACCATTGCGCGACGGCCCAGGGCGAGGCCGTTTCTCGCCCGTAGAGCAGCAGTGAGACGTGCTTGGCCTGCATGATATTGCCCAGGCGGGCTACCACCTCGCCCAGCAGTTGTTCTAGATTGAGCGTGGAAATCAGTGTGTCGCTCATCACAAGCAGGTTGCTCAGCTGGGCAGTATGGGCCTGATTTTCACTGTCGATCGAGCGTGAGAGCAGATCGAACGATTGTGTAAGCGTGTTTAATTCATCGGTGTCCGGGAGCTCGATAGGTTCCTCGGCTGGCGCGGCGCTGGCTACCTGCGCTCTGGCGTAGGTCTGCAGGCGGCGCAGCGGCTGAATAAAGAGCAGGCCGGTGATCAGTGTGTAGACGATGACGCCCAGGGCGAGGGTGCATATCCCCAGTCCGAGCAGCAGGAGCAACTGGCGTGAATCGCCGACGCTCAGCGTGTAGATCGGTTCAGTGGCGACGATCACCAGGCCAGGCGTATGCGGCATCTGTTGCCCCAACTGCACCTGTTCTGCCAGGGTGAGATAATGGCGCGAGGTCTGGATGATATTGGGCTGGCCAGGCGTGCAGAAATCGCGCAGCGAAAGGCGCTCATCGGCGATCAATTGTTGTGCCGTTTCGCCCGTCGTTCCCTGTACCTGCTGCCCAAGACAGAGCGCCAGGTTCTGCCCCGCTTTCTGGGCGAGAATCTGGGCAAAGTAGCTGTCGATGCGCTGGGAGGCCAGCAGTACTCCGCTGAAGCCGCCTCTGCCCTTTACTGGTATTGGAGTAGCGATGTTGAGCGACCAGGAGCCGTTGCTTTGTTGTAATACTATCGACGACTGCCCGCTGATCGCCTGGTCGAGCAGGTGGTTCATATCGGCCGATAATGGCTGCCCCGGCTTCTCTGGCTGCTCTAGCTGTACCAACAGATGATGGTTGGGGGTGAAGATATCAAGGGCGGCAAGGTGGTTATTGAGCGCGATAGGCGCGAGCTGAGCGCGCAGGTGATCCTGTGTGGAGCGAGGCAGTGGAGGCGAGGAGAGCGCCGTCAGGTCGAAACTTTGCGCCACCTGCTCCATCGTCTTGATGAGCCCTGTGCTGTAGGTGCGATAGGCCTGCGTTGTGAGCATAAGGTGACTGCGCGCGTTCCCTGTAGCTTCATGTTCGGAGTAGAAGCGAAGTAGACTCCAGGCCAGAACCATGAAAAGGAGCATACAGAGTAAGAGCGTCAACGTCGCGACTACTATCAGTTTTCCCCCAATCGACCGCACTAGGAACCGCATGCAACCAGCCATCTCTCTCTACATCACAAAAGCAAGGGGAGGACGGGGTGCCAGCTCGCCTTCCCCTTACCACGCGTCTGCTGGAGGGCAGCCGCGAAACACCAGGAGGCGCGCGTGCGAACCCCATGGGGAAAAGGTTGCACGTAAATTAAATGTACGCTGCAAGCCGCTCGTCGAGGTGGTCTGCCTGCTCACGTACATCCCGCCATCCATCCCAGGCCTATGTATTATAACGTATAAGTGAGCAAATTGTTATCAGTTTTGGGGGCAAAATTCGCCACCTGAAGAAATTTGTCTCCACTGAGGGACTGTGAATCTTTTTTCCCCTCACAAACATCGCTTCCCGGCGTCTGCCGCTGTGTTTGTTGGTAACAGAATCAGGCTCAGGGGATCAACGACCACAGGATTGGCCCCTGCAGCGCTTTCTGATCCAGGCGTAGCGCCGTGTCGTGCTGGGTATCCACCAGGTAAACCCCTTGCTGGCTATCGTCCAGCGCCAGCACAAGCTGGGTAGGGTTGCTGGCTGACCAGCTTAGAGCTGTGGCCGGACCTTGTAATTTCAGGGGTTGGGCCGCCTTGATCGATGACATTGTCACGACCAGGATATGCGTGCTGGTGCCGTAGGCCAGCCGCTGGCTATCAGCCGACCACACCGGGGCAGGCTCGTTGCTAACGTCCATCGTGACCAGCACGTCACTGTCGGTGGACAGATTGACAACGTGCAGCGCGCCTACGCCTGACGAAAAAATATCCAGGTAGTTAACGCGCAGGCCATCGGGTGACCATTGTGCGAAACTGGCCTGCCTGCCAGAGGTCAACTGGATGATATTCGCGTTGAGATCAACCGTGAACAGATCCCCGGGCTGGTTCTGGCGCGTGCCCGTCAACAGCCAGCCGCCCTGACCACCACGCCCGTTGCGGCTGTAGATAGCCTGTGTATAGTTGCCGTCTGCCAGGATGAGTGGCTCACGCGTCCCCTCGACTCCGACGCGCTGTGCCCAGATACTATGGACATGCCCGTTCGTACCAACGCTCCAGGTAATGATGGGCAGATTGATGTTGGGCGACCAGTCAAGCGTGAGCACATGATCGCCGGAACCGTTGCCCGTGCTGGCCGTGTTCGCGATGGTGAGCAGACCATGATTTTGTGTGTTGTAATCCAGGATATCGATTTTGCCCGCGTGCGTCAGCTCGAAAGCGATGCGCGTACTGTCGGGGGACCAGGTGGGGTGTCCCACGCTGCCCGCTACCGGCAAAGGAACCTGCTGAACCTGTCCGGTTCCTGTGGCGTAGAGATACAGACCGGGCTTTCCGCTGCCTGTGGGATCGGCGACAAAGGCCAGTGTGTTGCCGTCGCCAGACCACGCCAGGCTGTTAAGCAGGGTTGCGCCCAGATCCGTGTCCCAGACGGCTGCTGGCTGTGTACCGGGCTTGATGAGCGGTGTATTGATGATCGTGTCGCTCTGTCCATCGCTGCGAATGACATGGACAAAGCCATGCTGGAGATCGATGTAGGCCAGCATATTACCCGCCGCTCGGCCAGTGCGGGCTGGCCGTATCACCCAGCTTGCCGCGACGGTCGTGTTTGGTGGTGTCAGGCGCATGATATCAGTGCTGCCATCGCTGGGTGCGCTCCAGAGGGCACCGTCGCGCTGAAATACAAAGCGCAAACCTGCGGGAATGGGTCCCTGCTGTGGCGCGGCAGGCGGTGTGATGCCGGTGGGGTCGTGGGTTGCCTGATCCTGCTGGTGCAGCAGACTCCAGCCGATGAAGCTGCCCAGGAGCAGTACCAGGAAGAGGCAGGCGGCGACCAGCATTGTCAGAGGGCGCATACTGCCTGCTGCGCGACGAGGGCGCATTCTGGGGGTAGTGTTGAAACGGGCGGAGGTGGCCGGCGGACGACCCCCGGGGAGAGCGACCAGGTGGGGATGACTGGAGGGGTCGCGCCGCACACGTTTTTGGTAGACGGTTTCTTCGTTATTGTGGCGCTCGGCCCTTCCAAGCGTCCCTGTGAGTTCCAGGTATTCGGGAGAGGTAAACAGTTTCTGGCGCAGCGAAGCCTCGGGACTGATGCGCGGCAAGTGCGTCACCAGCGCGTCAAGGTGGCGATATTCAGCGAGCAGAGCATTGCACCCCCTGCAGGTATGCAGGTGGGAGGCAACGGCTGCTCCCTCGTCTGCGGCGAGCGCGTTGTCAAGGTAGGCGCTTAGCAACTCCTTGACCTGCTCGCAGTTCATTTCTGCCTCCTCCGTGCTCAAGGGCTCGATAATGTTCGCGGAACGACTGGCGCGCACGAGAAAGATACATTTTGACGCCGCTTTCAGCAATATTCAAGGTGTGCGCAATTTCACTGTAGGAGAAGCCCTCCTGAGTATACAGAAGCAGGGCTGCCCGGTATTGATGGGGCATGCGACGCAGCGCCGTGCGTACCAACTCTGTCGTGCCGTAAATTTCCTGTGGGTCAGCGCTTTCCATATCGGCTGGCTCATGATCCAGGTCTTGCCAGGGAAGCCACGCGATCAACTTGCGACGACGCAGTGCGTCATAGGCCGTGTTGGTCGCGATACGATATAACCAGGCCGATAACTTTAAATTGCCATCCATCTTGGGTAGGGCTTTAAATGCTTTCAAAAATGTATCCTGCGTCAGGTCGTCTGCCTGCTCGCGATCACCTACCAGATGATAGACATAGTTATAAATAGCTGTTTTGTATTCGTCGTAAATCTCTTCAAAAGACCACGAACAATCCTTTGTTTCCACCCGGACCATGCGCTACAATCCCTTCGATAGCTGCAAATCCCGTCTTGTCCGTTCCATCAAGTGGGCAGCTCTCTCAGAGACGCGCAAAGCTGGCCAGATCGCTAACAATCCCCAGCCTGCGGGTGAGACAAAGCCTGGCTTTATCCTTCTGTGTAGTGGAACGGACAAATAACGCTATCAGTAACATGCGAATGTAGGACGCCTACACTTGCAGTTGCGTGCTGTATTGACTATCATGGTAGCATACTTCGGTGAAGATTCGGCTCTTATCGCCCTGGTAGTTAGTACTATTTGGGGGAACAAGGTCCAGTCGAACGATAGCCTCGTTACATAACAGGGCCTTTTTACTCATTCAATGCCATCTGTTTCGCCAGCACCATATATTAGGACAGAATACTTATTTTTGAGTATTGATGCAAGGGCGTCGATGCGCTATAGTACGTGTGTTCTTATACTTTCTCTGGGAATATCATTCTTTGTCAGGAGACGTTATTTTCATGGCTGAATATCAGCAAACTATGCGCGCAGTCTGGTGGGAGGATGAGGATGAGGGGAGGCGCCCGGCGGCTGTATGCATGATCGATCAATCTCAATTGCCACAGCAGGTGGTGCATCTGCGCCTGACGCATGAAAGGGAGGTGGCTGAGGCAATCAAGATGCTGCGTGTGCGCGGAGCGCCGTTGATCGGCATCACGGCGGCCTATGGTATTGTGCTGGCCCTGTATCGCCTCGCCCGCGAAGTTGGCCCGGCTCTTTCGCTGGAGCAGGCGCGCGAACATGTTCGCAACGTCTCCGAAATGCTGGCGGGGAGCCGTCCCACAGCGGTGAATCTCTCCTGGGCAATCGAACGCATGCAAACACGCGCACAACAGGAACTGGCCGGAGATACGTCGGTAGCTCTGCTCACCTCGGCCCTGCTGGTGGAGGCGCGGGCCATCGACGATGAAGATCGTGTTGCCTGTTCGAACATGGGCATCTACGGTGCCGAACTCATCGCGGATGGCGATGCTCTGTTGACACATTGCAACACTGGCTGGCTGGCTACTGCAGGACTGGGGACCGCTCTGGCCCCCATCTATGTCGCGCACCAGGCGGGGAAGCGGCTGCATCTCTTTGTGGATGAGACGCGGCCCATCTTGCAGGGAGCGAGGTTGACCGCCTGGGAACTGCAGCGGCAGGGGGTCCCTTTCACCTTGATTACCGATAATATGGCCGGCCATTTTATGCGTCATGGCGGGATCAAAGCCGTGTTTGTGGGCGCGGATCGCATCGCCGCCAATGGCGATGTGGCGAACAAGATCGGAACCTATAGCGTCGCGGTGCTGGCGCAGGCTCACCAGATCCCCTTTTATGTCGTCGCTCCCTGCTCCACCATCGATCTGCATCTTGCCTCCGGGGAACTGATTCCCATCGAGCAGCGCGATCCCGCTGAGGTGACTACGCTGCGCGGTACATCTATCGCACCAGCCGGCGTGCAGGTAGCCAATCCTGCGTTTGATGTGACTCCTCATACCTACATAACCGCTATTATTACAGAAAATGGAGTGGCTCGACCACCATATGACGTCACACTGCGTCGGGTGTGTACACTGAGGAATTCGGAGAGAGTTTGCTGAATGAAGGAGACAGACGTAGTATCCGCCGTTGCTCGCTATGCTGAGGAAGTCATGGGCGCGGAGGGTTTTCGTTATGTGAGCGCGGTTGTCGCGAACTGTAAGATGCTGGCGCTGGAGATGGAGGGGATGGGAGAGTATGCGGGGACCATCGATATGGATGCGCTGGTGATTGCCGGCTATTTGCATGATATTGCTACCGTTGAACATGGCTTCCAGCAGCACCAGGTCAAATCAGCGGAGATGGCGATGGCGTTTTTACGCGAGCATGGCGCGAAAGGGGAGCTGATCACGAAAGTCGAGCAGGCTATCCTGGCGCATACCACGCCCGCAGAGGAGCGCGGCACCGTGCCACCGGAAAGCCAGGTGCTCTACGACGCTGATAAACTGGGCCGGCTCAGCGGCCTGGCGGTGGTAACTTCGCTGATCGAGTTTGGCGCGCGTTACCCCAATCGGGCCGTTACCGGCGATGTACTCGCGGCCATCCTGCGCCACATTGAGGAGCGCTTTATCGAACTTTATCAGTCGCTCTATACAACTCCAGCGCGCGAGATGGCACGCGATAAATTCAACCGCGCCGTTACTTTCCTCGATGGCGTGATCGAACATCTCAGCGATTCCACGCCGGTATAACGGAGCATCGCAACTACTTAACGATTGGATTACATTGGACTCATGGAGGGACGAGGTAGGTGTCTATTTTAGTTGTCGGGTCGTTGGCCCTGGATAGTATTGAAACTCCTTTTGCCCATCGGGAACGTGTTCTCGGTGGCGCTGCCTCTTATTTCACAACCGCTGCCTCTCTGTATGACCAGGTCAACCTGGTTGCTATCGTGGGTAGCGATTTTCCCCGGGAACACCTGGATTTCTGGCGTAAGCGGGGCGTGGACCTGGCCGGATTGCAGATTGAAGAGGGCCAGACCTTCTTCTGGGCCGGGCGCTACCACCTGGATATGAACACGCGCGATACGCTCGATACACAGCTCGGCGTCTTTGGCAACTTCCACCCGGTCGTGCCTGCCTCATATCGTGACAGCGAACTGCTCTTCCTGGCGAACATTCAGCCAGACCTGCAGATGGAAGTTCTGCAGCAGGTGGCGGGAGCGCGGCTGACCGTGCTGGATACGATGAATCTCTGGATCGCGACGACACGCCCACAGCTGACCGAAGTGATGAAGCGCGTCGATATTTTGCTGATCAGCGAAGAGGAGGTGCGCCAGTATACCGAGCAGCCTAGCATTCTGGTAGGGGTGCGCAAGTTTTTTGAGCTTGGCCTCAAATATGTCGTGGTAAAACTGGGCAGCTATGGCGCGCTGCTCTTTGGCCGTGATGGCACATATTTCAGCGCCCCATCCTATCCGCTGGAGGAGGTCATTGATCCAACTGGCGCGGGCGATGCCTTCGGCGGTGGTTTCCTGGGTTACCTCTCCACCACGCAGCCTGTCTCCGATGGCCAGTACTCTGTAGAAGATCTCAAGCGCGCGGTCGTGCACGGTAACATCATTGGCTCATATGCTTGCTCCGACTTCAGCATCGATGCCCTGCGCAATCTGACCATGCGGGACGTCAAACAGCGCTACCAGGAACTGGTTCGCTTCTCACACTTCGATCCCGACTGGCGCGGGTAGGCGAGAGCAGTCCCTGGACCGGGGGCGCGGGGGTGCCTTGCAGCCCGCCTGAGCGAAGCGAGCTGCGCCAGCAGCGTTGGCGGGCTGGACAAGAGGAGAAGCCCCCGAGTCTTTCTCTCACCTGCGAGCCGCCGCAGGCGGCGAAAAAATATTGATGCGCAAAAGACTACCCAACTTGTTGTACAATAACAGACGGCTAACTCATAAAAGGACCAACTCAAATCTAAATAGAGAAGATGAGGAAGGAAACGGTAGACGATGGCCACTTCAACTCATGGCGATGTGAGAGACATTGCCCTGGCTCCACGCGGTAAAGATCGTATCGAGTGGGCCGCTAAAGATATGCCCGTGCTGCGCCTGATTCGCGAGCGCTTCGAGAAGGACCAGCCTCTCAAAGGCGTGCGCATGTCCGGCTGCTTGCATATTACCACTGAGACTGCCAACCTGGCGATTACGCTGAAGGCGGGCGGAGCCGACCTGGTGCTCTGTGCCTCCAACCCCCTGTCCACGCAGGATGATGTCGCCGCTGCCCTGGTTGCCGAGTACGGCATTCCTACCTACGCCATCAAGGGCGAGGACGAGCAGACCTACTATCGCCATATTAACGCCGCGCTCGACCATCAGCCGAACATGACGATGGACGATGGCTGCGACCTGGTCTCCACTATTCACACGACGCGTACCGAACTGCTACCCAACATTATCGGCGGCATGGAGGAGACGACCACGGGCGTCATTCGCCTGCGCAGCATGGAGAAGGGCGGCGTGCTCAAATTCCCGGTGCTGGCGGTGAACGATTCCGACACCAAGCACCTGTTTGATAACCGCTATGGCACCGGCCAGAGCACGCTGGACGCCATCATTCGCGCCACAAACCTGCTGGTGGCGGGCCGCAACGTCGTCGTGATCGGCTATGGCTGGTGTGGTCGCGGCGTGGCCTCGCGCGCTCGCGGGATGGGCGCCAACGTCATCGTGGCCGAGGTCGACCCCACACGCGCGCTAGAAGCTGTAATGGAAGGCTACCGCGTCATGCCCTCCGTTGAGGCTGCCGCGCTGGGCGATATTTTCGTGACGGTGACCGGCGATATCAACGTGATTGACCGGCGACACCTTGAGCGCATGAAAGATGGCGCGCTGGTGGCTAATTCGGGCCACTTCAACGACGAGATCAACATTCCCGCGCTGGAAGAGATGGCGGTCAACAAGCGCCGCGTGCGCGATTTCGTCGATGAGTATACTTACTCCGACGGTCGGCACGTACACCTGCTGGCCGAGGGCCGCCTGGTCAACCTGTCCGCCGCCGAGGGGCATCCCGCCAGCGTCATGGACATGAGCTTCGCCAACCAGGCGCTCGGCTCTGAGCATATGCTCAAACATGCCAGCGAACTGCAGCCGCGCGTCTACACGCTGCCCGCCGAGCTGGATCAGGAGATTGCCAGGCTCAAGCTCAAAGCCATGGGTATCCAGATCGATACGCTCACCCCTGAGCAGGAGCAATACCTCAACTCCTGGGAGTCGGGCACCTAGCACCCTGAAAGGCCGGCCCTCGCCAATTCCGCGTACGCTGGCCGGCCTTTCCAATCCCCTTGATATCGCCCACAAAGGAACCTTATACCTCCTTTATGCTATCGCATTGCCAATCAACGAAACCGCAAGAAAAACCGGAACTCTGACCGTCGAAAAGAGCAAGGTAGAAGAAGTTTTTTCGTGAGGCAGAAGGTACACTGTTTCTTGCTCGCATAAGAGCAGATCAACAGGTTATTCTGGTATTTATTAAGGAGGAGCGCACTTTGACAGACAGTGCAGACGAATCCGTGGCACAGTTCGAAATTCCACCGGACATGGTAGTCTACTATCTACGCCTGCTCAAACGCGGTCCAATCTGGACACCGGAGGAGACACCCGAAGTTGAACGCCTGCAAGCTGCCCATATCGCGTACGGCCTGAAGTTGCGTGAGGCAGGCAAGCTGATCCTCAACGGGCCTCTGCTGGACAACGGAAACATGCGCGGAGTCGGGATCTTTCGCGTCGACTCAATAGAGGAAGCGCGGGCCCTATCCGAT
>JAFMRP010000648.1 GCA_017354095.1 Ktedonobacteraceae bacterium | reverse complement strand
TGAACCAAAGGCCACGTGCGAAGCGCTGATAATGCGTCCGGTCAGGAACAGGTTGGCGATATTGCGACTATACATCGTGCGGTAGGGAATCTGGTAGACACCGGCTGCGTGCCACTGGTTACAACCTGGACGCTCGCTGAAAATACCATCTGCCGGGTGGAGATCTATCGACCAGCCACCGTACGAGACCGCGTCATAATGGTGGCGCTGCTCTACAACGTCCTGCTGGCGCAGCATATAGGGGCCCTCGAAACGCCTGCTCTCGCGCTTGCCAGGAATGTGCCCGATCCATTCAAGGGTCAACGTCTCAGATTCCGGGAACTTGCCAGAATTTTTGATATAGTTCCACACACCATAGACCACTTTCCACAATTCCCACTTGATCTTCTCGGTATCATGAACGGTGTCCAGCCGCCCACCATACTCGACCCACCAGAGACGACAGCCATAATCACGCGTGTTAAAACTGCGAAAGCGCGGAATCTTCGTGATATCCTCCAGCGCAAACGCGGGTGGCACAAAACGCACTGGCTTGCCAACGTCCTTGCTATAGAAATAGAGTGAGTGCCCCAGCAGGCCACCATATGACTCGCTGGGTGCGAAGCCTTCGCCAAATTCGTCGCGCGATTCGGCTCCCATACGGAAAGCCGCACCGGCCAGGAAACCAACGATCCCATCTCCTGAAGCGTCGCAGAACAGGGGAGCTGCCACCTGGTACCTCGTCGAGTTCTGGCTACAAAACGCTGTTATCGACTCGATACGCTCCCTATCACTCTTCTGCACCTCGTAGACGGCTGTGTTGAGGAGCAATGTGATGTATGGTTCAGCCACCACTTTTTCCAGCAAGATGCTGTCGAAGATCAGCGCATTACCCTCAGGGTTGCGATATTGATTCTCGACCAGGATCTCATCCAGCACTCCCCCCTCACGCGCCCAACGATTATTACTGTTCATATGCGAGGTCGCACCAAGCACCCACAGACGTACCTCGCTCGAAGCATTCCCGCCCAGCACCGGCCGATCCTGGATCAGCGTTACCGTGATGCCAGCACGGGCCGCCGTCAAAGCGCAGCAGACGCCCGCTAATCCACCACCAACTACGACCAGGTCGCTCGATAGCTGCTGCGTTCGCAGGGTTCTCTGATCGGCAGATGGTTCCTGTTGCATTAACACGAAAAAACTCCTTTGTTTAGCCTTTTAAGCCCGCTCGGGCCAGCGCTTGAATAAATTGTCGCTGCATAGCCATGAACATGATCACGACTGGCAGAACGGCGGAGACAGCACCCGCCATGATCAGAGACGGGTTGATGCCACCACTGTCGTCAATGTAGTTGGTCAGTCCCAGCGGAATGGTAAAATTCTGGTCGCTGGTCAACATAATCAACGGAGTCTCGTAATCGTTCCAACTTCCAACAAAGGCCAGAATCGCCAGCGAAGCCAGCACCGGCTTCGAAAGCGGCAGAATGATCCGCCAGTAGATCTGCCAATCGCTGGCACCATCGATACGCGCGGCATCGCTCAATTCCTGAGGAATGGTCAGGAAAAATTGCCGCAACAAGAAGGTGCCAAACGCTGTGAAGATGCCCGGCAGGATCAACGCCCAGAGCGTATCGTAGATGCCCAACTGCTGGAAAAGCATAAAACGAGGCACCAGTAAAAGCTGGAATGGCACAATTAATGTGCTGATGTAGAGAAAGAACAAACCATCGCGACCCCGGAAACGCAGCCGTGCGAAACCATAGGCGGCAAGAGAGGATGTAAACAACTCACCGATTACTCTGGCTCCAGTCACGAGCAGTGAATTGCCAAAGTACAGCGTCAATGGGTGCGCTCCCGTCCAGACTTCGATATAGTTGGCCCAGGTGAACGGATCTGGTATCCAACGTACTGGCAGTGAAAAGACATCTATACTGCGCTTGAACGATGAAACAATCATCCAGACAAACGGCAGCACAAAGATGATGCCGATGACCCACATGACGATACTGATGACCAGCCAGCGTAGCCGTAATCGCTGCCGCCGGGTTTGTGGCGAAGGGGCCGCATGAACCCGTGCTCCTTCCCGTGTCAAAGCAGATGCCATAAGCCTCACCTCTAACTGTAGAACACGCCGCGCCGCTGAACACGCCAGAGCAGCATCGTCAGCGCCAGTACGACCAGGAACATAACCCAGGCCATTGCTGCAGCATAGCCATAATGATAGAACTGGAACGCGTTCTGATAGATATAGTACGAGAGCACCGTTGTCGAACGGCCCGGTCCCCCTTGCGTCATCAGATTGATGACGCCGAAGCCCTGCGAGGCACCAATAAAGCCGGTCACAAGCAGGAAAAAGATGGTCGGAGTCAGGAACGGAAGCGTCACTGCGTGAAAACGCGTCCAGCTGCTGGCTCCATCAATCGATGCAGCCTCGTAGAGTTCCTGCGGAACTTCCTGGAGCGCCGCCAGGTAAATGATCGCGTTGTAGCCAACACCACCCCAGATGTTGAGCACAATCAACGCGGGCAATGCCCATTGCGACGAGACCAGCCAGCCAGGCACGTTCTGCAGCCCAAGCGCGCGCAGGGCGGCATTGATCGGCCCATAGGTCGGATGGTACAGCAGGAGCCAGATGGTGGCAATCGCGACACTGTTGGTGATATACGGCATGAAAAAGATGAAACGCAGAATCGCACGCCCAAAAACCGGCCCGTTCAGTGCCAGCGCCGCCAGCAAACCAAAGATCAGGGTCAGAGGAATGCTGAAGCCTATATATACCGCCGTAATGCGCGCACTTTCCCAGAAGTTGGCGTCTCGTAGCAGGTCGATAAAGTTCTGCACTCCAACCCAGTGAATGCCTTCCAGGCCTGATGTCACATCCCACTGTGTGAAAGAAACGACCAGAGCAAATATGAGTGGTAGCAGCGTGAAGATCGCAAAGCCAAGAAAGTTAGGCGCGATAAACGCATAGCCCACCCATGCCGATGTCCTGGGAAGACGACGTGTTCGTCGCCTTCCCTCCACAGGCTGGCCCTGGGAAATATTGCTTACCTCGTGCAATGTCTCTGATGATGTTCCCATCAGGCGCCTGCCTTCTTGATTGCATCGTCCGCCTGCTGCTTCATGTCGTTGATACACTGGTCAAGCGAGATTTCCCCCACCAGGTAGCGGTCGATCTCACTCTGCTGGATCTTGGCAAGTTCCGCCGCTGCGGTGCTGATCGTCGGCAACATCAGCTTAAACTTCGTTTGCAATACCACTCTGCGATAGGCGTCAACATCATAGAGCTTCTCGCGGTTTGCCCCCAGAAGACCTTTGATGACGTCGTCGTCGCTGGTACCTGGGAAAGCAGGATTACGCCCGCTGGGGATCATATATTTCGCGCCTTCGCCCAGGTTGAAACGCAGAAATGTCCAGGCGGCATCGCGATTCTTTGTTTTCGCGTTGATTTGAATCCAGTTGTTCAGCCCCCCAACGGTATAGGGATCGGAGACGCCAACGGGTTTGGGTATCGGCATGAACGTGGTTACAAAATCATGCGGGTAATTCTTGGTATCGGTAATATATCGATGCCAGAAATCACTGTTGATTGCCATGCCCACCTGCCCTTTCAGGAAAATACCCTGGGCATACACACGCAAGTTCTGAGCCAGCACCTCGGTCCAGGGGAAGGCACTTTTTTCTTTGATCATATCGGAATGTAGCTGAAGACTTTTCCGCCAGACATCGTCGTCATAGTTGGATTCCTTACCACCATTTTTGTAAGCGTCATCCGCTCCCAGCGTAGCGTAAGCCAGATCGGGAGTATCAAAGGTACCATAAACCCCGTTTTTTGAGAGCTTTCGCGCGATCTCGCGGAACTCATCCACAGTCCAGTCGGTCGGCAGGGTGATGCCCGCATCTTCGATCATATTCTTGTTGATAAAGACATAGCTTGGACCTTTAGCAATGGGCAGCCCCCAGTATTTGTTTTTGTATTTGAAGATACCCGAGGTAGAACCCATCCATGACTTCACCTCGCTATCAGCGTCAATATAAGATGCAAGATCAACGGCCAGCCCGGAGTCGATACGACGGGTCATCAGCGCAGGACTGTAGCT
>JAFMRP010000089.1 GCA_017354095.1 Ktedonobacteraceae bacterium | reverse complement strand
GATGGGCGCTATAAGGTTATAATCCGCAATGTCGAGATGACTTACATAAACAAGTGCAGGCATCTTTGATAAGCCGGTGTAGCTCAGGGGTAGAGCATCGCTTTCGTAAAGCGAGTGCCGTCAGTTCGAATCTGACCACCGGCTTTTTTATGCCTCAAATTTCATAATCCTTCGCCCATTTCACACCTTTCTGTTGATTATTCTTCGTTGGATACAAGCTCAGTGTTGCGCTAGACGCTATCGGTACGTCTTCGACAGGAACAAGATAAACCTTACCCATCTCGGGGGAGTAAACTCCAAAATAATCGGCCTCTCCTCTATAGCCCTTGCGAATGTGCGGCTTCCCACCAACTCTGGCGTAGGTAATAGCCGTATTAAAATCGATGCATCCCTTTTCCTCCATATATCGCGCTGTTTTGCATTGAATACGTATAAGTTGACCATCATCGTCGATCGCGATATCATAGCGGCGATCGTGTCCCCAGGGCATCAAGCATTCATATCCCAACTCGACAAGTTTTGCCAGAATAATACATTCAGTCGTTTCGCCTTTTTTCGCGGTGTTATGCTTTGGCCTGGCTATTAGCACCATACCCGTTCCCCTTTCTCACTTAATCCATTGCTTGCCAATACTAACCATGGCTCATCCATTATATACCAGCAATATTTTACAAGTCAAGCATTATATTATTTTACATAATATTAAAGGTATTTACATATGTGTACATGATTCGGATTATTTTGAATATGGTGTTTATTTTTCTTTTCGATGAAACGTCGCTGCACTCGACATAAGAAAGTATATGTGTTTATTTATATATACACATAGCAATCTTAGCATACTTTAAACTCATTGACTATTAATGCAACATATTCTATACTTCTTACGGTAGATCCCTCACGCTGAGTGTGTGGACAATGCAACTGTAAGGGAGATGTTATGTTTGAAGAGCAAGAACTAACCGTCGAACAGGTTGCGCGAGAGATGCAGGTGCATAAAAGCCGCGTCTATAGTTGGATACAGACAGGCGAACTCCCGGCTATCGATATTGGTAGAAGAGGGAAGCACAATTACCGGGTCAGTCGCGCTGACCTGGAAGAGTTCAAGCAGTCTCGTCGAACGGATCGAGATCGAGACTAAGCAGGCGTTCCGTTTCCCTACGGCCGGGGCGGTGCAGTTGTTGCCTCGGCCATAAATTTCCCCTCGTCCACGACTTCCAGGCATTGCACAATTCGCGCTCAGCTGAGCATAATACAAGAGCGATGCACCTATTACTCTGTCAAACTTCGTTTGAAACACGCCAACCTCTTGTCCAGACGGCCAACGTCGCTAGCGCGACTACGCTGCGCGTCATCTGGCGGGAAGGAAGCGCCTGCGGCGGCGTGGGGAGAAAATATGCAGGAGGGCTGGCGCCCTCCTGCACCTCCCAGTATGACCAACTGAGAAAGGGACTAGCTAGTTGTTATAACCACAAATTCCAAGTTATAATGTGCATACTGGTGAGTATTTCTCTTACTTGCCTGGCACTTCTTAAGTGCAATTACAAGAGTTGTCTGAGGGAAAAGGAGGCAGGGGGCACAAAGGGCAACCTCAAGGGCCCACCCTCCTTATTCCGAGCCCCAACGATGCTGCGCGTCTACGAACTGCGTTCGTCAGGGGCTCGGAGCGGTAGCACTCAACACCACACTACCCCTTGCCCCTACAGATACGAAGCACACTTTCCTGGGCAGGTCTCGTGTTTCTGCGTCAGGACTATTTTGCAGATACCACACATCCAGGAACGAACATCGCTCCTCTTCATTAGCAGCATGATTTGAAAGCGGATAGGCGGAAAACGGGCAACAAGTATGAACAGCAAAGTCACCTATCGCCAGCAATTTACACGTTGTGGGAAGCAGCGTTGTCGTAAGTGCCGGGAAGGCAGTGGTCATGGACCATACTGGTATGCCTACTGGAGCGAAAAAGGGCGTACGATGAGCAAATACATCGGTATCCGCCTTCCTGATGAAATTGCGGCACGACAAGCGGCAGAGCGAGAAACCACCCAACCAGTGGTGACACAGGTCGCAGCCTCTCCCCTGCTGCGTATTTATTTACTGGGACAATTTCGGATTGAGCGAAAAATTCAGGGCGAATGGCAGATAACAGACAGCCGTCCCTGGCATCGACGCCGCGCGCGGGCTCTGCTGGGCTGTCTGTTAAGCAACCCCGGGCGCAGGCTCAGTCGAGAACAGATCATGGATATGCTCTGGCCCGACCTGGATATTGATATCGCCGCCAACCGGCTCAATGGAGCAGTCCACGAGCTGCGCCAGATTCTGGAACCGCATATCGCGCGTCCTGCTACCTCACGCCTGCTGCGTCTTGAGCGCGACATTCTGGAACTGGCGGATAACACGCAGATCTGGGTCGATGCCGAAGCTTTTGAACAATTGCTGAAAGAGGCCAACGCAGCCTCACAGTTAGAAGAGAGCCTGCCTTTGCTAGAGGAGGCCGACACACTCTATCGAGGCAGCTATTTACTGGAAGAACTCTACTCCGAATGGGCCGCGCCACGCCGGGATGCGCTACAACGCGCCTGGGTCGGGCTGCAACTGAGCCTGGCACAGATACGCACAGAGCGCGAGGACTATAGCGGCGCGATTGAGACGCTTGACCGGCTGCGCACCGCTGAACCAACCAACGAGACAGCATTACAGCGTCTTATGCTCCTGCTAACCCGCCTGGACAGGCGCGGAGAGGCGCTTAAAGTCTATCAGCAGCACAGAACCATGCTCAAACGTGACTATGAAAGCGAGCCCCTTCCCGAAACGATCAAGCTCTACGACGAGTTGCGGCGCGGACATGTTCCCGCTTCACCTGCTCTTCATACCCTGGTAGCTCCAGCCGAGCCTGGACCCAACAGATCGCCGGACGCCCCAGACCCGGCAATGGCTCCACAGCCATCCTTCTCATTTACGCGTCCTATCTTCCAGATCGGGCGCCAGAACCAGAGCCCCTTGATCGGGCGCGATCAGGAGATGGCCATCATGCGCCAGATCCTACACAGCATCGAGGCAGACGCCTCCAGCGACCTGGAGGAACGGGCTGTTGCAGATCCGCCCTTGCAGCTTGTTACCACCTCGCTGCATCCCAAACGTACGCACATGCTCCTGCTCAAAGGGGAGTCTGGCATTGGCAAAACGCGCCTGGCGGAGGAATTGAGCATCGAGGCCTATACACGCGGCTGGGCAGTCGTCTGGAGCCGTGCCTACGAGCAAGAAGGCACCATTCCTTATCATCTCTGGACCGATCTCTTGCGCACCCTCCTACAGAACACCTCAGATCCCCAGGCCCTCAATGCGAAAGCGTCCAGGATGTTGCCTTTTAAAACTGATCGTCTCAGCGCGATTCTGCCCGAGCTTGGCAGCGCTTCCCCCCTGCCACGCAGTGCCACGCCAGTGATGCACGAGCAGGAACGGCTGCACCTGTGGGAAGAAACGCTGGAACTGCTGGCTGCATTGAGCGAATTTTCACCACTGCTGCTTGTACTCGACGATCTGCACTGGGCCGACGACAGCAGTCTCGAACTGCTCACCTATCTCACCCATCATCTCCAGAAGCAGAGCATCCTACTTGTGGGTACCTGCCGCGACGGCGAGCTGCCGCCCCAGCACAAACTGAACACACTCATCACCGATCTCCGACGAGAACAGACCATTACCACCCTTGGGGTCCAACCGCTCACCCCCTCCCAGATCAGCGTACTGCTTTCGCACCTGCCGGGTGAGGTCATAGAACATATTCAAAAGCAGGCAGATGGTAATCCCTTCTTTGCCGAAGAGCTGGCACGTTACGAGAGCGGTATATCTTTTTATGACCATCCCCCGCAGCAAAGGGGGCCTGCCAGCACGCGCAATGGTGCTGGCGCGGCAAAGCACCAGCAGGCCAGTAGACGCTCACAGGCCCAACTGCCAGAAGCCATTGCCGCCGTGCTTGAGCGTCGTATGAGCCGGCTCAGCACCAACTGCCAGAACCTGCTGGGACGCGCCGCCGTACTCGGCGGCTCCTTTGAACTCAGTCATCTGCTGCCCATGGCCAGCGAATTCAGCGAGGATGGCATCCTCGATCTGCTGGAAGAGGCCTTGCAAGCTGGCCTGATAACAGAAGCGGGTAACGGCGCGCATATCACCTATCACTTCTGGCATCCTCTGATCATCAGCCACCTCTACTCGCGCACCTCCGCCGCGCGCCGTGCTCAACTTCATCGTAGGGCCGCAGAAGCCATCAAAACAGCCTATCCATCACTGCAGCAAAAGAAAGCTGCTGCGATTGTCTATCACCTCTGTCATGGCGGCGGCAGCCTGCACGATATCGCCCACTATGCTGAACGGGCAGGACAGCAGGCCTATGCCATCGCGGCCTACTCTGAAGCACAGCGCCATTATCTGCAAGAGGTTCAGGCGCTGCTCGGAGACGAAACCAGCAAACAGGCTCTCTACATAGTGGAGGAGCCAGACATTCACACCCAGGTGCGAAACATCACGTCCGATGTGCTCATCCGAGCCCCGGCAGAGCACTTGTTACACCTTTGCCATCTTCTGGAGATTATCGCTGAATGCAGCAGCGTGCAGGGCAGATTCGAGGAGGCTCGCTACCTCTATGAATGTATTCTTGAACTGCGCGGCAGCGCGCCTTTTCAGCAGCGTCTTGCGAGGCAGTCCAGCAAACACGAAGACAGCAAACAACGTGAAGCTCAGGTCCAGGCGCTGCTCTGGCGTGAAATCGGTATTGCCTGGGCCCGTACTGGCAACTACACACAGGCATACGGGTGCCACGAACGGGCCCGGCAGATCATGTCAGGTGCAGGCGTACACAGCGGCCCTGCCTGGGCTTGTGTACAGATTCAGTACGGAGACATGCTGCGCATTGATGGTAACTACCAGGAGGCACGTCACCAGCTTCAGGAGGCCTTGGCGATCCTTGACCCGCAGCTATCGTCCGCGCCCAGGCTCACAACATCACATAAGATTCAGACGCGCACCGAACGGGCGCTAGCTGGCGATCCTCTGGAGATCGGTTATGGACACGAGCGCCTGGGCATTGCATCGGCCAGTGCTGGATTGACCGCTGACTCATTGAAACATATGCATACCGCGCTGACCATCTTTGAGCAGAACGAGCTCATTTCAGAGATGGCTCGTATACAGGGCAACCTGAGCGCGGTCTATATTCTGATCGGAGAGTATGAGGCGGCACGTACGCATCTGCACCGGGCGCTCAAGCTGGCCGAGCGCATTGGCAATATGCCAAATATATCCTTTATCATGCAAAACCTGGGCGATGTCGCCTATCGCTCCGGGAATTTGCTGGAAGCAGAGAACTGGCTGCAGCAGGGTATACAGGTTAGCGGGCGCATGAATTATCCTGAGCGTCTCAGCCGTTCTTATGTAGACCTGGCCGCTGCACAGCAGAACCTTGGCAAGCTGGACGAGGCCCATAAGAGCCTGCTGTATGCCATCCGTACGGCACGTACTATTAGCAATGCACGTGTTCTGTGCTACGCGTTGATCCAGCTTGGTGACCTGCGCCTTGTCGAAGCAGCTATTGCCTGCCGGAGCATCTCCATAGAGGATATGCCGCGCGTTCCACAGACGAAGCAAAGCCGGCATTTGATTGCTCGCGCACAATCCACACTGCGGCGAGCACTCACACTTGGGGGGATAGAGCTGGAAAACCTCATCGAAGGCAAGCAGCTGCTGGCAACAAGCTATTACTTCCAGGGCGACTTAGATACTGCCGAGAAGCTGGCGTTACAGACGCTGCAAGAGGCTATCTCCCAGAGAGCCGTTCGCACCTGTGGGCGTATTCATCGTCTGCTCGGATATATCGAGGCCACGCGAGGTAACCACACAAAGGCCTTCGCCCATTATGAGCAGGCGCTACAGATTTTCCGTGAGCGGGGATTGCGCATTGACTATGCGCGCACGCTCCACAGTTATGGAGCGGGCATTCAGCAGCAACATGTCGCCGCTCCTCATGGGCCAAACGTGCTATCTGTAGAAGCTTCACAGGCGAGCGATCGGTTCTATCAACAGGGTCTCACTTACCTGCGCGAGGCGCACGCGATTTTCGCCGATTGCCATGCCACGCTTGACCGCGCCCGTATTGAGCAGGCGATCGCGCAGAAGGGGGCATTCACAGCACAAACGAGCCGGCCACCCGCAAGGGGTGGCCTTACATAACTGGGGGGCAAGAGAGAAAGGTGGAGGATGGCGTAGATTATGGATATATACTAGAGGAGTTTTTGTTTATATGACCAACGAGCATTCAGATGCCTTGCGGGAGCAAGCCGAAATCGAGCAGGCAATCAGAAATTTGTTTGCGCCCGAAGACGAGGGGCTACGGCATGCGCTGGCAGCCGCGCAAGAAGCCGGATTACCGGCAATACAGATCTCACCTGTTCAGGGCAAGCTGCTTCAGGTGCTGGCCACTGCCTGTAACGCGCGCAAAATCCTGGAGATCGGCTCCCTGGCCGGATATAGCGGTATCTGGCTGGCACGCGCCCTGCCACCTGGAGGCCGGTTGATCTCGCTGGAGATCAGCCCTAAACATGCCGAAATCATTCGCAGTTCTTTTGCTTATGCTGGCGTTGGCGACCGGACGGAGGTACGCGTTGGCAAGGCGCTTGATCTGCTGCCGCAGGTGGCAGGTGAGGGACCATTCGACCTGATATTTATCGATGCCGACAAGCAGTCCTATCCAAGCTACCTGGAGTGGTCGCTGAAACTCTCGCGTCCCGGCAGCATCATCGTCGCGGACAACTGTGTGCGGCATGGCAGGGTACTGCGGGTAGAAGAGGAGCAGCAGGATGAGGATACGGCGGGTCTCACGACCTATAACCGCCTGGTAAGCAGTGATCCGCGCCTGGTTTCGCTGGCCCTGGCAGTGGACGATGGCCACACCGACGGTTTTGCCATCTCGGTGGTCAAAGCATAACGGGTTACTGTTGCAGCATCCGGTTCCAGCCGATCATCTGCAACCGGGTGCCAGCCAGACCGGCACTCACGGACAGCAGGCTGCGCTTGCCGGTCTGCATATTAATGACAAAGACATTATAGCCGCCACCACCATAGCCAGCCTCGACCACCAGTGTTTCGCCGAGCGGCGCCAGGGCAATGCTGCTATCGCAGATCGGCACCTGGCCAGCCGCCACGGCGCCATCGCAGAGTGAAACAGCGCCTGGAGCGACATCAGACATCACAACCTTTTCCTGTACATCTGCTCGCACTACCTGAAATTTGCCGCCTGAGAGGCGCATGAGCATAAGCGTATTATCCCTGGCATAGCCAATCGGCACCCCGCTGAGGCTAATGCGCTGTGTGCGACTGCCGTCGCTGCTCGCGGCATAGACTCCGGGTGGGTTCGCAGTTCCCTCATAGGCATAGTAGACCTTCGTGCCATCGGGGCTGAGCCAGAATGTCGAGCCGGGCGATTTTTCAGTTACTTGCTGTGGGGCTCCACCACGGATATCGATGCGATACAGTGCTCCACGTTCCAGATTATCTGTACTCAGGAAGTAGACAAACGGCTCACGGTAAAACTCAAGCTGGCCCAGATTCATTCCTGCCAGCAATTTGACCGCCGCGCCGGTTCGCGTATCCACCTTGCGTAGTCCGTCTCCTGTAACACTGATCAAGACGGAACGATTGTCAGGCAGCCAGAGAGCATTCCCGCCGCCGGGAACCGCATAAAAATAGTCATGCTTAGCAAGCTTGTTGAGCGTCCAATAGGTTGTATTGCCATCCGCGTACTTGAAATGGTACAGCACATTGTTACCATCGTGCGCGATGCCATCTAACACCGCTCCGGCTGGCAAAGCCTTTGCTACCAGGTTTTTAGCTTTGTTATTGCGCGTGTCGTAGTTCATCAGCGTTGTGCCAAGCGCGGCGGAGCTACTCGCGATCAACACGCTGTGCCAATTCTCCAGCGATACAGATGAGGCGGGCGTCGTCGTTGTGTTTTTGAGAGAGAGGGGAGGAGTCGCAGCAGGTACACTATTACGGTACAGCGCCATCTGCGCAAAGAGCAGCGCCGATCCAACCACCACCACCAGCACAGCTGCGATAGTGAGTACCAGGCGCCATACCCTCTGATTTTTCCGGCGCCCAATTGCAGGAAGGGAATCCGGAGTCACCGGAGTGCTGAGGACAGCAGCAGGCTCCGTCACTGGTGTATTCGCCTGAGTGCTGGCATGTTGCGAGCTCTGGCTTCGCGTCGTAGCAGCCAGAATACGTGAGACAGTTGAGGGAACCTGCAGTGCCTCTTCGGCCAGCCAGCCGCGTATAGCTCTCCGCTGATGCTCACGAATTCTTCGCGCGCGCGCCAGGGTCAGTGAACAGGCCAGGCAGGTTGGTAGATGCGCGCATAACTGCGCAACCAGCTGCTCATCCTGTTCAGACAGGGCTGGTTTGTTTTTCTGATGATCAACAACACGGTCTGCCTGTCCCCACTCCATGACATCGCATTCATCCAGCGCGTCAAGCAGGTACAAGCACTGCACACTCAATGGACATGGAGGAACTCCATGTACATACTGGCTCCGATGTATATCCTTCATCTGTCCTTTTCCGAATTGAGGCTGGAATATATCTTTTGAAATGCCAGCCGGGCTCGCGATAGGCGGCTACGCACTGCCGATAATGTATCCTGTGAGATTTCCGCTATTTCACGATAGGAGAACCCCTCGGCATCCAGCAGAAGACACGTCACGGAGGCGGGGGGCAGTTGCTCCAGAACGCGCTGTACCAGGTCACGCTGGACGATACGTTCCTCAAACTGTTCCGGGCTCGCCAGATCTTCCGCACTATTGTCGCTCAACTCATCTTCTCCATCGGCGGAGGAGCTAAACGGGACAAGCAGCACATGCTTGCGGCGCCGCCACTCGCTGCGCACCTGATTCAGGGCAATACGATATAACCAGGCAGAAAAATGTAATTGCACGCCATCCATGCGCGGCAACGCCCGGTATGCTGCCAGAAATGTTTCCTGGCAAAGATCCTGGGTCAATTGTACATCCTGCGTCAGACCATAGAGCATCCGCCTGATGCGTGGCTCATAATGATGCACCAGCGCCTCAAACGCGGGTAGGGAACCGTTGCAGGCCGCAATAACGAGTTGAGCCTCGTCCTCTACCAGATTCATAAATTTTTACAATGCGAGAGAGTTACTGAATTCAGAGCTCTAAGCAGGGTAATGCAGAATTGACGCCCTTTGTTTCGCATGAGCGATAAATCTCCCATTTTATTATGCTGTTAAATGAAGTTTGACGGGTGCGCTGCCTGATGAAGTTTGACAATATCTTTGCTTTTACTTGTGCTTATTGTATACTCTACAAGAGCCTGGTAGCAATTAGTATATTCGTCATTTATACGATAGCGATCCTCGCGTTGTGCCGCCCTCTTCTAGGTCAGGTGTAGAATTTGCTAAGCATTTGGTGAGATATGTTCAACTTCGTTATTATATAGAGAGGCAAAGGTGATTTGGAACTGGATGAGCAGTCTATTAAGGGGAATCGATGAACGACCAGCCATTTATTTGCCCACAGTGTCAGAGCATGGACCAGGCGCAGAAAATCAGTGCCATCTATAATGCAGGAACAACGATTACACCGCACTATTCCACAACAATGGCCGGTAGCACGCCTATCCCGATGGTGCGCCATCGCGTGGGTCATACCTATCTGAGTCGTATGCTACGCCCACCGATGCCAACTCGTAAATTCTTGTGGAAAGCAACCCTTCCATTTCTAATAATACTTTTTGTAGTTGAGGCAGCCATAGTAGTGGCATTTAATAGCGATATTAGCATTGGAGGCATCAATTCACGCCTATTCTTTGTGCCTGCTTTAGTAGTAGTTGTGGTCATATCTCTTCTGTTTGCCCGCAAATTTCGTATGAAGTGGCAGAATAGTTTGACAAGTGAAATCCAACCCAAACGACAGATCTGGGATAGACTCTTCTACTGTCATCGCTGTGATCTCGTATTCGATCCCGACACCCAGCAGAGCGTCCCCCCGGCCAGAATGGGGGAGCTTCTATTAGCAGAGGCCGCACCAAGCAGCTATGGCTGCTCGGGCCGTTCGGCGAGTGACGATTTGACCTCGATGTAGCGAGCAAGGATAAAAACCAGGTCGGAGAGGCGATTGAGGTAGCGTACCACCTCGCTATTCTGGATAACGCCATCGTGC
>JAFMRP010000088.1 GCA_017354095.1 Ktedonobacteraceae bacterium | reverse complement strand
CGGCGGCAAAGTGAGAGGCGCGGCGAGGCACCCGATCACCGGGCGTGAGGCCGTGGCACGGTTCTTACGAGAAACCGGGAGCGTGCTCTGGCAGTCGTTCCCACAGGGAATCCAGGTGGAGTTGGCAGCCGTCAATGGTCAACCAGCTTTGATTACGCGCGCCGGTTCGCGCCCCCTTTCGGTGCTGACGATTGAAGTGGAAGCCGGGCAGATTCGGACCATCCGTATCGTAGGCAACCCGGAGAAACTCACTCACGTCTAACAACACATGTGCGCATCCCACGGGATGCGCAACGAGATAACCTCAAGTAAATGAGTGTGCATAAGACCGTCATTGGCCCTGCATCAGAACAACTGTCGAGAAGAGAGGCGGCAATCGAATTGCGTCAATACAAGAAAAGCAGTCAGGGGAGATCTGCATCGAGGCAAGACACACCATCTGCGGCGATCAGTTAGGCAGTGGCAAGCAGATCAAAACCAAAGGAGGAAGCAAAGGTGGCTGGCAATCCGTGAAGTGTGACGACCAGTCGGGGAGCGTCCGATGGACGGGCATTGCGTTCCAGGCGTTGCTCCCAGGAGAGACGCCAATGCGCGCGCTCTGTACGGGTCAAGACCCTAAACCATGAGGGCATTGATGGTGGTGATTCTGGTGATACCTGGATGTTTAGCGAAGGATACGCCATACTCCTGTTGTATCCTCCTTAACAGAACCTGCTCTGTTTCTCTTTCCGCACGAAGGCGGGCACATTGCTCCGGTTTTTTGTGGAAATCCCACCATTCTGCTGGCCGAAACTGTTTCATCACCCTCGCCTCAAAACAATCCTCTCAGAGATCCTGAGAAAACTTCTCCACAGGAGAGGAGACCATTGCTCCAGGGTCAATGGGGGCCTTCCTCTCACGGAAGGTCCCCATCGACCTCTGTACGAAACTCTTCAACCGATTAGTCAGAATGACACCGACGTCCATCACCTACGCCCGGCGGATGGGCGCAAAGGTGGTTATGGGGTCTAAGGTCAAGAAGTCGACCACGATCTTGTTGCAGAGGTCCGGTTTCTCCACAAGCAGGCCATGCGAGGTACCGGGGATGACTGCCAACTCCCCACGAGACAAGGCTCGGTAGAAGTCAATGGCATGCTCAAGAGGAACTTCGTCATCATCACCGACCATCACCAGTGTTCGGCACCCGATGCTCCCCAGGTCATCCGTCGTCAGTGTGGGACCGAGCGCATGCATCTGGTCAAGTTTCCTCTGCACGACCTTGTAATGCTCCTTGCCGTCAGGGGAGATCTCCCCGTAGCTGCTGACGAGGAATGCTGGCGTTTCCAGGCCAGGCTCAATCGCGCTGGCCACCCAGCCGCTGCGATGGAAAGGCCCGGCAACACAGATTAATCGCTGGACCAAATCAGGCCGTTGGTGTGCAACGAGCAGGGCAACAACCGCTCCATCACTCATTCCGAGTAATCGTGCTGGGCCGCCAACCACCTGCTCGAGGAAATGGACCGTATCAAGAGCCATCAGTTCATAGCTGTAAGGACCATCCGCATCTGGCGTGTGGCCGTGACCGCGCCGTTCCGGCAGGAAGACGTGGAAGTGGGATGCCAGCGCCTGGAGATTGGGTTCAAACGCCCGCGAGTCCACCCCAACCCCGCCGGGATGGAGCAGAACGAGTGGCTCACCTGCTCCTTGCTCGTCGTACCAGGTACGCGTGCCATTCAACTCAACATAGTTTGCCACCGAGATTTCCTTTCGTGTCCATGGGCTGCTCTCTCAGAAAAGGGAGCTCAATGGGAAGCATAGCGCAGAAGCGGTCTTGACACAACGACCATTTTCTGCTAAAAAGGACCTACCATTTTGGCTGACAAGTTGTATGAAGGACGCGAAAGCTGGTCAAACGGGTCACAACGGTTCCACTGGCCATACTCACGGTGGATACCGCTTCTTCACTTCCCTATTATCGCCAACTCTATGAGCAGGTGCGCCAGGCGGTCTTAACTGGTCAACTGGCTCCAGGGGTGCGTTTGCCATCAACCCGTACGCTGGCTAAGGAACTCTCTCTCTCACGAAGCACCATCGTCAATGCTTTCGAGCAATTGTTGGCAGAAGGATATCTGGAAGGGGTGATTGGAGCAGGAACCTATGTGGCGCGAACCCTGCCAGAAGCATATTTCCATGCCCGTCCTCTTTCTTCTCCCCCGCCTTCAGCACCGGGCACGCTCTCTCCCTTTCCTCCACAGGACACTTCCACATCTCCCCTTTTCGCATGGCTCACCGCCGTCCGAGGACAGGGGATCTCTCGTGCGTTCCGACCAGGTTCACCGGCACTGGACGCGTTCCCATTCAAGGTCTGGTCGCGCCTTGTCTCACGTCGCTGGCGGCAGATCCCTCAGGATCTGCTCAGATTAGGGGAAACGACGGGATATCAGCCCTTGCGCCAAGCCATTGCAGAGCACCTAAGCGCAGTACGTGGGGTCCAGTGTGAAGCGGAGCAGGTGTTGATCGTCTCCGGGTCACAGCAAGGCATTGATGTCACCCTACGGATGCTCCTGCAACCCGGTGAGCAGGTCTGGATGGAAGAGCCTGGGTATCCTGGGGCCAGAGAGGCGCTGCTGGCGGCAAAGGCACAGATCATCCCGGTCCCAGTCGATGGGCAAGGGCTTGATGTTGCCGCCGGGATCAAACGCGCCTCTCAGGCCAGATTAGCCTATGTGACCCCCTCGCATCACTTCCCTCTTGGGGTCACCATGAGCTTAGCGCGCCGTCTCGCCTTGCTTGATTGGGCGGCTCGCTCGGGGGCCTGGATTCTTGAAAATGATTATGATAGTGAGTTTCGCTATACTGGCCGACCGCTTGCAGCCTTACAAGGCCTCGATCGTGAAGGACGAGTCATCTATATCGGCACCTTCTCGAAGGTCCTCTTTCCTTCCTTGCGACTGGGCTATGTGGTGGTGCCTGCAACGCTGCTTGATCGTTTCTTGGCTGGACGCGCCTGTGCAGGGCTATCTTCTTCGTTGCTGGACCAGGCAGTCCTGACGGACTTTCTGACCGAAGGCCATTTTACTCGGCACATGCGACGGATGCGTGAACTGTATGCCGAGCGTCAAGCCCTGCTTCTCCAAGAAGCCGCCAGAGACCTCGCTGGAATGCTGACCTTGTCTCCCGAAGAGACTGGGATGCAATTGGTCGGCTGGCTTCCTTCGGGAAGCCATGATCAAAGAGCTTCCCAGGTAGTCTCAACGTATCAGGTGATAGCGCCTCCTCTCTCGCTTTGTCATATCCAGTCTCCCACGAGGGCGGGCTTCTTGTTGGGGTATGCAGGTGTGAGGGAAGTGGACATTCGTAAGGGAGTGCAGAGATTGGCCCAGGCCCTTCGAACCATCAGCGTGGGAAAAAAATGAGGGTTTCCTCCTGGATATTCCGCTCACGGAATGTCCACAGTGACACGTTACGTGATATGAAAAACGGTACCTCTGTCTCAGTACAATGCCCTTTTCAAAAACCCACGGATTGCGCAACGAGTGTGACTGGTAGCACATTGGCGTAAAAATATGCTCCCTTGGGGTCAGCGTATCAAAACGTGAAAATAGTATGCTAAGCTTTCAGAGTCCGATGCGTTGATCCTGTAGGTGCTTTTGGCATCTGCGCAGGTCACCATTCATTTGGGCCAAACCTCGGCCCCGGACCCCGTCATTCACTGCCGACAGTGCTCTCTCGTTCAGCCTTTCCTCTTGAAGCTTCGCAAGATTTTTTCGTCTTCGAGCGATCCCCTTTATTTTCGCGTTGTCTTTGCAAGAGATCTGCGATATATATGGTGAATGTGATCGTCAGACTACAGAGATCGACAAAATGAAGGAGATTGACCCTATGACCGCCTCTTCCCTCTTGACCGCGCCCTGGTCCGAAATCCTCCCTCGGATCGTCAGGTATTGCCACACGTTCGTGGGAGATGAGGATTTTGCTCAGGATCTTGCGCAAGACACGTGTGCTCATGCCTGGGCTAGTTCATCCCCGCCACCTGTCCAGGAGATGCTGCCCTGGCTCCTGGGTATTGCTCGTCATGTGTGCCAACAATGGTTTCGTGACCACTCCCGGCAGTCCCTCCATATCATTTCCCTCCCTTCTTCCTTTCTGTCGGCTGAACCTTCTTCAACGGACCCCTCGTGGTACCTGGAGCATCAGGAATTACTCGAGGTGGTGTCTCATCTCCTCGACGACCTTCCCGCTTCCTTGCGTTCGTTGCTCATGGCACGCTATGTTGATGATCAGCCCATTGAAGCCCTTGCCCGGACCTTTGCTCTTTCTCCTGCCGCTGTCTCTATGCGTTTGGTCCGGGGAAAACGAGCCCTCCGAAACGCTATCCAGCGTCGTTCACCTGTCCACGCACAGGCCCTTGGTCTCGAACCAACCCCCTCCCGCCTTCTGACCCATGTATGGTGTCCTTTCTGCGGCGACCACCATTTGGTGCGTGTCCCAACGGCAAAGGGAGCCGCGTTTTGCTGCCCTGCGTGTTCTTCTCATCCTTTGATGCATATTACCTATTGCGAGTATCCCCATCTCTATGTGGGTATCTCCAGTCATAAAGCCCTCCTCACTCGCCAGCTTGAGGCCATTCGTCAGGTGGCAGAGTTCGCTCTCCGAGAAGGGAACGCTCCATGTTTTGGCTGTTCCCATGAGGTTTCCGTCCGGCGCCGGTCGCTCCATGAGCGGGATTGGATCTGCCCTAGCTGCGGATCTGCAAAGGAGGTTCCGACCTTCACTCGTGCTGCCTATGTCCTCACGCTTCCCCAGACACAAGCGTTCTGGCGAGCACACCCCCGCATGCGCTACCTGGGACATGAACCGGGCATCGTCGATGGTCAGGAATGTATCGTGACCCGTTTTTCTGCGCATGGGGGAGGAGACCAACTCGAAGTCGTGACCGATCTCGCCACCTGGATGCCCTTTGAGGTGAAGTCGTGACTCCCTCTTTGTGGCGCACCCGAACCTTTCCGCTCATCTGGGCAAGCCTCTGGATTTCTGGCATTGGTGATTGGGTGCTCTCTATTGCCATGCCTCTCTACCTCTTTGCCTCCTCTTCCTCTTCCCTGCTCATTGGGGGATGGCTTCTTGCCCTGACGATCCCGCGCATCGTGATCAGTCTCTTCGCGGGTAGCTTCGTCGATCAGGGATGGACCCAACACGCTCTTGTGCTCGCTTATGCAGGACGGGGCATCGCTGTCGCTCTCCTTCCCTTCATCTCACTCCCATCTGGCCTCCCGCTGTTCTACACCTGTGGTGCAGTGCTTGGTGCCCTTGGTGCGCTTGGGGATGTGGCCACTGGGGTCTGGTTGCCGCAGGTCGTCGGAGAAAGCCGGATTACCGAGGCGTCTGGATGGGGAGGAGTCAGTTGGGAATTGACCCGTCTCTTTGCCCCACCTCTCGGAGGCTTTCTGTACGTCTGGAGCGGTTTTGCTGCTGTCACCTGGTTGGATAGTGTGACGTTTTTTCTGGCAATTGCAGGCCTTGTGGGTGTTATGACCATGGCTCCTTTGCAAAAAATGAACCAGGGGCAAGAGCGGAAGAAGTGGCACAAGGGGCTGATCGTCATTTCCCATACTCCTTCCCTGCGTTCTCTGGCCATGCTGACCCTGGGCGCAGGAATGGCGGAGGGTGTCATTGGGGTGATCGGAGTTCCCTGGCTGGTGACGGTGTTACACGGAGGAGCAGTGGAACGTGGCTGGTTAGCAACCGCTCAAGGGATCGGCGGTCTGCTTGGAGGCTGGTGGGCAGCGCGTTCGCCGAAGGGAGAGCGCATGGGATGGACCTTTCTGGCGTTTGGGTGCCTTTCCCTCGCGCTCACCTGGGGCGTTACATTTCCCATGCCATCCTCTCTTCGATGGAGTTTTGCCCTGCTGATCAAAGGGGTGTCGGGCATTCCACTCGTGATTGGCACGGTGCGCCTGCGGGCCGCGCTGATCAGATGGACGGAGGCTTCTGTGCGGGGACGTGTCCTGGGAGCCTGCGTCCTCCTGGAACAAGGGGGAATGGCAATGGGACAGGTGGTCGGAAGTCTGAGTGCCGAGCTGTGGGGAGTGCTCCCTGCGCTCAGTTTACAAGGAGGAATCTATCTGCTGTTGCGCTGGTGCTCTCCCCCACACATGGATAATGAAAGGAGCAATGAACATGGATCATCGTTCTGATCTGAGACTGCTGCGAGAGGCCGTCATGAGCATACATCCTCAACCGTTTGTTCACTGTTCTCTCGCCACCTGGCGCCAGGCGGTGAGAAAGCTCTGGCTTGGCCTCCCTGACATGACTCGCGAGGCACGCATTATTGCCTACGCAGAACTGCTGGCGCTGATTGGAGACGGACACACCGTCCTTCGGCTTCAAGAGGTCGCAGGGTTTACACGCTATCCTCTCCAGTTCCAGCTCTGCCAGGATGGCCTCATCATCACAGCCATAGAAGAAAGCGAACAGTGGGCTTTGGGAGGCAAGGTGCTGAGCCTGGGGGATTGGCCCATTCCACTGGCATATGCCAGGGTGCGTACCTGTGTTTCCAGTGACAATCTCATGGGAGAGCGTCTGGGTGTGGCAGAGGCTCTTGCTATTCCCCAGGTGGCATGGTTCTATGGGCTCGCCGAGCCAGCCCATCCTCTGCGACTAGGAGTGCGGGGACAGGATGGCGAGGAGCGAGTGGTCAAAGTCGCCGTCTCCTCATCGCCAGTGACGCAGCTCCACTCCCCTACGCCTCTTGCCAACACCTGGACGTATGATCCATCCGGTGCGCTGATGTACGTCCGTTATGCACAGGTGCGAGATGAGCCAACCCGCTCTCTGGCTGCGTTCTGGACGGAGGTCTTTCGGGCGATAGAGGAATACAAAGCGGAGAAGCTCATCATTGATATGCGCAGCAATGCAGGAGGGGATAATCGTCTCAATCGAAGTCTGGTGCATGCCATTCTCCGCCATGATCGGATCAATCAGTGGGGGCGACTCTTTGTCTTCATTGGACGGGAGACGTTTTCTGCTGCTTGCAACGGCGTGGTGGAACTGGAACGGCATACCCGTGCGTTATTTGTAGGAGAACCAACGGGAGGACGCCCCAACCATTACGGGGAAACCAATCTGGTGCATTTACCTGACTGCGATGCAACCATCTCGATTGCATCCGTCTGGTGGCAGTTCTCTGATCCCTTTGATGACCGTCCCTGGGTAGCCCCAGATATCGATGCCCCGCAGCTTCGCCTGGATGTGCTGACCGGACGAGACAGAGCGCTTGAAGAATGTCGGCAGTATCAGCCACGAGAGCAGGGGTATCAGGAGTATCCTCTTCGCCTTTCCTCTGCCCAGAACACTTGGCGAGCCCGGATGGCACGATGGGAACTCCGGTGGGAGGAAGACTTCTTTCACATGGCTCTGAGTTCCGAGAGATCAACAGAGACTGAGAACACTCCTTGAGAGAAAAAAGCAAACCCGTTCTCACCAAAGAGGTAGGCATGACCAGTATCGTCGATGGTTCGGTGAAAATCCAGGTGACTTCGGAGTCCAACTATTCAACCCCTTCCTGGTTTGGTGAAGTCGTGCTGCTCATTGGATACCTTCGCAAACACGGTGTTCGAAGTCAAGATCAATGAACAGGTGCGCTTTGCCCGACGGCGCTTTGGCCGCTACGAGGTGATCGATTTTCTCGCGGTGCTCTTCGGCTACGCGATCAGTGGAGAAAGCACCCTGGAAGCCTTCTACGAGCGCCTTCAGCCCATTGCCATTCCATTTATGGCCTTGTTTGACCGTGATCAGTTGCCAACTCGCTCGACCCTCTCGCGTTTTTTGGCGGCACTGATCGAACCATCTGTTGAAGCCTTACGCACGCTCTTTCTCGATGATCTGCTTAGTTGGTCGCTCACTCATGATAGGCAAACGGGAAATCTGGTGGATCGAGCAGGAAACGCCTGGGTGGTTTTTGATATCGACGGCACGCGTGAGGCCGCCCGCCAACGCGCCTTGCCCCAGACTGAAGACCTGCCTCCTGCCTCTCGCCGACTGGATGAGATCTGTGTTCCTGGCTACCGGGGACGCAAAAGAGGACAAGTGGTGCGAACTCGGACTGTGATTAGCCAGACTCACAGCTTCCAATGGCTCGGCAGTTTTGGCAACCGTGGCAACGGTTGCTATCGAGAGGAACTGCGCAAGGGACTCTCCGCCATTGGCCGCTATCTCGCGGCATATCAACTCGAACCTTCGCGCACCCTGCTCCGACTCGATGGCCAATATGGGACCGGAGCTGTGCTCGCCGATCTGTCCGCTTTCGCCTTTGTCACCCGTGGCAGGGAGTACACGGTCCTTAACCATCCGCTGGTCCAGGCGCGTCTGCTCTTGCCCCCCGACCAATTCCAGCAACGGCCAGAAAGTAGACTCATGCGTGGCCTTTACGACTGTCCTGAGGTTCCGGTAGGACCAGATGGGGTCCTCTGCCGTGTGGTCGTGGCCACGCATCAGGCTTCGAGCAAAAAGAGCCCAGTTGGCGTCACGCGTTCGGGCATTGTCTACGAACTCTTCTTCACGAATCTGCTGCAGCAGGCGTTCACCGCCGCCGATGTGGTGGAAGTGTATTTCCATCGCGGCGCTTTTGAGCCGACACTCTCTGATGAAGATCAAGAGATCGACCCGGATCGCTGGTGCAGTCACAGGGCTTGCGGCCAGGAGGCATGGTGTACCGTGAGCCAATGGGTGTGGAACCTGCGTCTGGAGTTAGGACATCAGTTGCAGCCTGATCCGGTACGCACCACCGAATTTGCTCCGGCTCCCTCTAGGGTCGAAGCCGAGCCTCCCCATACCTGTGGATATGGCAAACCAACGGTGGCCGTTGCCTTCAAAGCGGGCCGCTTTTGCGGGCAGGGCTTTGTTCTCCAGTCTAATGGCACGCTGTGTTGCCCTGCTAACCAACCGCTTATGGCCCATGAACGACGCCGAGAAGTTGATGGCAGTTGGCGCGTCGTGTATGGAGCCAGCATCCGCAGTTGTCGTCCCTGTCTGTTACGCGGACAATGCCAATGGAATGGTGGGGCAACGACAAAACCGCGTCAGGTCAGCGTGTTGTGGCATCCCGTGGTCGTCGGTTCTGCTCAGCTTCTCTGGCGGGACTGGAGCCGGAGAGATCATCGACGAGCCTGTATGTACCTTCTGCGTCACCAGCGTGTGGAGGTCCAGGCAGAGCCTAGAAGTGGTATGAACTCCGCCACTTCTCCTGTTACTCTCACACTGCTTTCCCGTGCCGAACGTGCCCATTATCGTCTCACGTGGGCACAGCGGTTGGCTCGCAATGCGCGCCCCGAAACGTCTGGGCGGGTCACGATCCGACTGTTTGGTGTTCCCGAACGCTTTGCCTCCTCACTCGGTTGGGTCGCCGCTTGACCCACCGCTTCCAGTTCCGCCTCAGGTTCTCTGCTCTTTGGATACGCATGCTTGTTTGGGGCGAGCCTCTTCTCTCTTCTCCCCTTTTCGTTCGCTCTCCCTCCGTTTTTGCTTTATTCAACCCGGAGAGAGCCCTGTTCAGAGTGCATTCGCATCCCAAAACCATGTTTAGCTCTGCGACAACCTCGTTGCGCATTCCGTGGGACCACTGTCTTCTCTTTTCGCTTCGCCGTCACTGCGCCACGAGCGTGAACATCGAACGCTCGCCGTTCATGATCTTGCGGCGCGGATACATCCGGCTAATGAACGTCCAGCATGTATCCTGGTATACGAGCAACGTATGAAACCCCGTAGGCTTACCCTCTTGCCTGCTGACTCGACGGAAAACCCGTACAGTGACTCGCTTCAGCGAGAGCCCGCAGGCTGTTCACTGGACCCTACGAACCGGTCCTTGCCCGCACCTTTGCCCCAACGCCCATATCCCCTACTATTTTCTTCATGTTCATCAGCTGGAGGAAGACCCGGTGTTTGATTCGGAGGTCTCATGGCGTCACCGCAACCAGGTTCGTATATATTTATGAAGCTCATTCAAGGCTCCAGAGACCGTTCTCTATGAGATGTAGAAGGGCATTGACACTCACTTTACATACAGTCTCTAGGAGCCAGAAGTTGTAAATTCCACGAGGAGGAAAGCTATGCCTGATATTGGGCGTACTCCGGAGGGAGAAAGGCTGCCAGAGTCGGGTGATAAGGCAACGGAAAGCGCTGAGGTTCCTAAGGGACCGTTTCTTAAGACAGCACTGGGGGGAATGCGGAATCAGGCGGAAGGGGGAACTTCTGGA
>JAFMRP010000087.1 GCA_017354095.1 Ktedonobacteraceae bacterium | reverse complement strand
GTGAGCGCGGGAGGTGCAGGAGGGCGCAGCCCTCCTGCCGGGGCGCGGGGTGCCCCCGCATTTCTTCACTCCCTCCCGCCGCCGCAGGCGGCGCCACTGTCAAACGAAGTTTGACAGGATATTAGGCAAGCGCAGCCTTGCTTGGAGAAGTTTTCTTGGATAAAACAACATGCCAGTAGTAAGTGTTACCAACCTTGGAAAGTCCTTCGGGGCCGAACGCATCTTCTCAAATATCACATTCCAGATCGATGAACATGACCGCATTGGCCTGGTCGGCCCAAATGGCGCCGGCAAGTCCACCCTGCTCCATATATTGGCCGGCCGCGAGGAGCCAGATGAAGGCAGCGTCTCGCGCGCACGCAATCTCCGCATCGGCTACCTCACCCAGGTAACTAACTTCCAGCCACACCACAGCTTGCGCGAAGAGATGCGCACCGTGTTTTCCCACCTGCACGCGTGGGAACGCGAACTGGAACAGCTGGCGCAGGAAATGGCCGGATCAGAAGCACTGGACGATACCGAACGCCACACACAACTGCTAACCCGCTACGCCGATCTGCAAGCGCGCTATGAACATGCCGGCGGCTACACCTATGAGAATCGCGTTGAGCAGGTGCTCGATGGCCTGGGCTTCACTCGCGAGCAGCAGGAGGCCCCGGTGATGTATCTCAGTGGCGGCCAGCAGACACGCGCCGCGCTGGGCAAACTGCTCTTGCAGGAACCCGATCTGCTGCTGCTCGACGAGCCAACCAACCATCTCGATCTCGCCACCCTGGAATGGCTGGAAGAGTACCTGTCAAACTGGAAAAGCGCGATGATCATCGTCGCACATGATCGCTATTTCCTCGATAAGATCGTTTCGCGTACCATCGAACTGGCCTTTGAGCGTATCGAAGAGTATCCCGGCAACTATACAAAGTATCTCACCCTGCGTGAGGAGCGGATGGAGCGGCGCATGCGCGAGTACGAGGCGCAGCAGGCCCATATCGCACGCACAGAGGAGTTCATCCGCCGCTATAAAGCAGGCCAGCGCAGCCGCGAAGCGCGTGGCCGCCAGAAACTGCTGGATCGCCTGGAACGTGTAGCTCGCCCACAGGACTTCCCGGAAATGGACTTCGAGTTCAAACCCGTCATTGATAGTGGTCAGGTCGTGCTCTCGACGCATAAGCTGACCGTTGGCTATGGCGCTGGCAGGCAGAACACGCCCGGATCTGAACCAATCCCGCTGGTACAGGTCGCCGACCTGGAACTGTTGCGCGGCGACCGCGTGGGCCTGCTTGGCCCCAACGGCGCGGGCAAAACAACCCTGGTGCGAACGCTGATCGGCGAACTGCCGCCCATTCATGGACAGGTACATATCGGGCACAACGTACGCTTTGGCTATTATTCACAGACACACGCTGGCCTGAATATGGAGCGCAGCGTGCTGGATGAAATTCGCCAGGTCAGCACGCTCAGCGAGGAGGGCGCGCGAGGCCTCCTGGCACGCTTTCTCTTTGCCGGCGATGATGTGTTCAAGCCGGTGGGCGCGCTCAGCGGCGGCGAGCGCAGCCGGGTAATCCTGGCCAAACTGACCTTGCAGGGCCCCAATTGTATGGTGCTCGACGAGCCAACCAACCACCTCGACCTGCAATCGCGCCAGTTCCTGGAAGAGGTGCTGAGCGAATTTGGTGGCACACTGCTCTTTGTCTCGCACGATCGCTACTTCATCGACAGCCTGGCAACGAAAGTATGGGTCATCGAACCCGGCGGCGTGCTGATCCCTTACCTGGGCAACTATACCGACTACCGCACACGCAAACGCCCGGTTGTGCTCGATGTGCCGGTGCCCACACGGTCCGCTCCCGAACCCAAAACCAACAGATCGGCAGCGCGGAACAACGGGAAAAAAGGCGGCAAAGTACGTGTGCGTACCGTTGAAGATGTAGAGCGCGAGGTTGAGAAGGCGGAGGCGCAGGTGAGCGCTATTGAGGAGGCGCTGAGCCAGGCCGCCCTTGACGCCGACGCCGGGCGCTTGACGCAGCTCTCCGCCGAGTATGATCAGGCAAAAGCTGATGTCGAAGCACTGCTGGCCGAGTATTTCGCTATGCTGGAACGGATCGAGAATGGTGAACCGGCGTAGAGAGACTAGCGCCTGCGCATCCGGGCAAATGCACCGCTAATCAGCCCACCCAGCCCCGCGATACATGGCAGCGCCGCCGCCATGATTAGCCAGATACCGAGAAAGATGATCGGCGCGAGCAGCGCGCTTTGTTCAGGATGCTTCGGATCGCTCAGAAAAGCAACGATTTTCCTGTAGGCAAACAGATACGAGCCAACCAGCGTTCCACCCGCGATAATGCTCACCAGGCAGGTGGGCATTGTATGCAGGAAACCATAGCGATGCGCAGCCCGTGCCGCGTTGGCGACCAGAATGAGCAGGCCCAACGCCATCAGCGCAATGCCCACCAGGCTGGGTAGCCAGGTCTGCAGAATTGGCTGTAACGCACCCGCGATCCCAATGAGAAAGCCCAGAAGCTGCAAGCCAAGGGCAACAAAAAACGTACGCGCGCCACTCTGCGTCTGCTCCGGCTCTGAAAGCAACTCAGCAGCTGCCGGGCCGCGTGACAGGTTCTGGCTCTGTAAAGTCGCTACGTTCCCCATAATGGTGCTTTTAATACTATGTGTCTCCAGGTTGCTGACATCCAGTTCCAGGGATCGCTCGATCGCGGCCAGCGCGGCCTGGTGCTCTCCAATATTGCTCAGCACCACCGCCTTCATGCTCCACGCCATCGCGTTATTGGGATTGACCTGGATAAGCTGCTCAATGGCCGCCAGAGCTTCCTCCTGACGGCCAACACTGCCGAGAATCTGACCCTTGAGCGTCAGCGCCGGAATAGACTGAGGCATAATCTGCAATACCTGCTCCGTAAGCGCAAAGGCCTGCTGCAGTTGCTGCTCCTGAAACATCTGCTGTGCCTGCTCCAACATTGCCTGGCTTTGTTGGAGCCGCTGCTGATCTACCGCCACCTGTTGTTTGCCCGTCTCGGCTCTCGGCGTAGCAAGCCCTCCCCTGAACTGGTTCTGCAAAGCGCCCGTCGAGGGACGAGGGGGACCTTCCTGGGCCTGGGCTGCTCCAACAGGAGCGTATTGCAAGGCGCTGCTGGCCGCAGACTCGCCTACCAGCATGAGCGGGGGCTGATCCTGGCCAAAGAGCTGTGGCCGCTGCTGATCACCCAGCACACTGAAGAGATAACTATGCAGCTGGCGCAGCCCGATATTGCCAGAGGAATCACGCACCTGCCCGCTGAGGCCAACAATCAGCCGATGCATAAACAATCCCAGGCCCTGCTCTCCTGTCTCTGCTGCTCTTTCATTCCCCCGGCAAGAACAGAGAAATAAGCGATTGGGCTGTTGGAGAAGCTGGTTGAGAATCGTAGGCCCAAAAAGAGGCTTTGTATCGTAAGGCGTTGAACGGGAAGAACTCCAGATCTGCCCGTTTTGAAAGCTATCGAGGATGAATAAGATGTGCGTTGCCCGGCTGCGCTGCCAGACATACTGGATGAGTGAGTTCAGATGCAGGCCGCTGGCCGGAACCTGGGAGCGCGTGTCGCTGAGCGCAAGATACCCATCGCCACTTCTCTCATCAAGAAACGCGTGCCCCGCAAAGTAGATGAGTGCGAGATCTCCCGGCTCTGCCAGGTTCAGACACATCTGGCTGATGAGGGATTCAACAAGCTGTTTCGTGGCATGCGCACCCTGGAGATGCTGGACGTTGGCTGGCTGCCACTGCCCTCCCCTGCTGTTGACTAACCACTGAGCAAACGCGCGCGCGTCATTCTCAGCATATTGCAATGGTCGGAATGCGGGATCTTGATATTGGTTAGCGCCAATGATGAGCCCCAGCTGCTTACTCATCAGTTCTCCTCAGAAAATATACTAAATGCGAGGTGTCATTGTCTAGTTATTGTACTAGAGGGAAGATCCCCAACGGTAATAAATCGGGGGAAAGAGGTACTTTTGGGAGATACTTGTTGATCCTATATGGAACCAACGGATACTTTTCTATCCATCGTTGAAGCTCTTGTCGCGCAGGTAAAAATATGAGATATTACCAGCATCTGTTGCCATGTCTGGGGGACCATTGTCATGCCACGTGTTCTTGGAATTACGGGTAATATCGCCAGCGGCAAAACGTCGGTCGGCCGCATGTTGCTTGCATTGGGTGCCGAGCGCTATATTGACGCGGACGCCGTCGTGCATCGCCTGTACGAGCGTGACCAGCCCATCGCTCACCAGGTCTCGGCAGCCTTCGGCCCTGCCGTCATGGCCAGCGATGGCAGCGTTGATCGTCAAGCGCTGGGTGCCGTCGTGTTTCGCGATGCACAGGCGTTGCGGCGCCTGGAACTGATCGTGCATCCGGCGGTAGGCCAGGCGCTCTTGCAAGAACTGGCCGCAGTCAGCCCGTCGGGCATCGCCATCATTGACGCAGTGAAACTACTTGAAGGTGGTTCCGGCACCCTCTGCCAGAGCAAATGGTTGATTGTCTGCCCCCTGGAACAGCAGCTGACCCGTTTGATGGCACGCAACCATTTTGGCGAAGCAGAAGCACGCGCGCGCCTCGCGGCCCAGCCCGATCTTGAACCGAAAAAAGCTCTGGTAGATGAAATTATCGATAATGGAGGCTCGCTGGCCGAAACACAGCGTCAGGTAGCCGCCGCCTTCGCTCGCTTTTGTCACCGCTTTCCTGCCTGACTTCAGAGAGGTCACTATCCATCCATTTTCACTTTTTCTGTTTCTGCCATCAGCCTGCTTGCTTTTTAAATTGACTACAGCTAGAACACTACAATAGTTACCCTTTCTATCTCAATGGATATTGTTCAGGTCAACCGCGAGGTGAAACTCTCTATTGACAGTTTGAGGGTAAGTACGTATAATTTTCTCAATTAACCGCTTGTAAGATGCTTGACGGGTATCATAAGACTCTCTGCTGGTAGCAGCTAGATTCTTGATTATACTGATGCCCACCTTTCCACAAGCATTAATACAAATGAGGTTTACTGCTTGCCAGGTGAGATTGTGGGTACTATCAACGTATTATCTGGTAGGAGGCATGGAGGCTTTCTTTTTTCAGCATCGGTCGAGCGCTTCGACCAGCACAAGTATTTCCCCGGTAATACTCTAATGTACTCTTGGTATCTGGTATTATGAAGGAGGCAAACCACGGTATGAGCAGACGTTTGTCACGTATTTTCGTGGTGGCGATGACTGTCCCTTTGCTGCTGGCTATGCTGGCAGCCTGTGGCGCTGGAACCACGCCTACGACCACAACCACAGGGCCTGTCACAATTAAGATAGGCACTGATTTCCCCACCAGCGGCGACGATACAAGCAATGGCCTTCCGGCTCAGAATGGTGTACAGATGGCCATCGATGATGCCAACGCCCAGAAACTCGCCCCCAATGTCACGTTTGTGCCCGCCTTTAAAAATGACGTTGGTCCGAGCAATTCCCATGACCCGGCCGTCGGTCAGAAGAATGTGACTGACCTGATCGGCGATAATCAGGTCGCTGGCATTGTCGGCCCGTTCAACAGTAGCGTGGCACAATCAGAACTGCCGGTTGCCAACCAGGCACCCATTGCACTGATCAGCCCTGCTAACACCAATGACTGTCTCACGCAGGAGACTCCGGCGGACCTGTGCGGCGGTGCAAACAGCAAGATTAAGGATTATCGCCCGACTGGCAAGGTGACCTATTTCCGTATAGCGACGCTGGACCAGTTCCAGGGCGGCTCGCTGGCCGATTTCGCCTACACCAAGAAGAACTACCACAAGATCTACATCGTTGACGATACCGAGACCTACGGTGCCGGTATCGCCCAGGCCTTTGAGAAGAAGTTCAAGAGCCTGGGTGGCACGGTGCTCGGCCATGACCAGCAGCCCAAATCGACTACTTCCTACCTCGGTCTGCTGACCAAGATCGATGCGACGCATCCTGATGCCATCTTCTTTGGTGGTAATGACTCAACTGGCGGCGTCCCGATGCGCCAGGCCATGCTGCAGGTTCCAGGCTTGAAGAACACCCCCTTCCTGGGCGGTGATGGTATCAAGAGCAGCTCGTTCTCCCGTACGATTGCCAAGAACGGCGGCCCTGTCTTCTCGTCTGTTGCCACGATCGATGCCACTGGCGGCGCTGCGGCCACGGCTGGCGCAGCCAAAACATTCATCGAAAAATATGGGCAAAAGTACGGAGCGAACAACATCTCTGCCTACAGCGCCAGTGCCTATGACTGCGCCATGATCATTATGCAGGCCGTCAAAAACGCGATCGCGGGTGGAGCCAAGCCTCCCGCTGCTGGCGATAGCGCGGCCGCTTCGACCTTCCGCCAGGCTGTTATCGATGCCATTCAGAAGATCGATTATAATGGTCTCACTGGCCACCAGTCGTTCGATAAGAATGGCGATACCACCTCAAGGGTCATCACCATCTATACCATCGCCGATGATGTCAATGTACGCGATGGCTGGACTCCACTCGATACCATTACGGTTAAGTAAGTAACAACCAACCGCATCAGCGGTAAACGCAAGGAGCGGCCAGGCAGTGCCTCCGGTGACTATCTGGTCGCTCCGCTATCCATCGCTTACTTGTTGTCGTCTTGTATAGTTTGAATGATTAGGACTCCATGCCATGACGCTTTTTTATCAATTGTTGATAGTCGGGCTGGCAAGTGGAGCCATTTACGCTCTGATTGCCCTTGGATACACAATGGTCTACGGCATCATTGAGCTGATCAATTTTGCCCATGGCGATATTTTCATGATCGGTACCCTGGTGGCTGTCACTGTCTTTGGCTTTTTTGGCATTACAAACAGCCCCGCAACCTGGCCCACCGGCTGGAACCTGGTCGGTATCCTGCTGGTGACCATGATTATTTCAACTCTCATCTGCGCGGTGCTCGGCGTGGTGATTGAACGCATTGCCTATCGCCCGCTGCGCAATGCTCCACGCCTGGCCCCCCTTATTTCCGCTATCGGTGTATCGCTGGTGCTGGAAGATCTCGGGAAGATCTGGAAAGGCAATGGCAATGTTCCCTTCCCCACGATTTTCCCCAATGTCGCTTTCCATTTCGGTCCCGTGACGGTCAATGCAATCTACCTGTTTGTGATGGTTGTTGCTGTAATCCTGATGCTTGGTCTGCACTGGTTTATTACCTATACACGCGCCGGACGCGCTATGCGCGCGGTGGCGCAGGATCGTGAAGCTGCAGCTCTGATGGGCATCAATGTCAATCGCGTGATCTCCACCACGTTTTTTGTTGGAGCTGGCCTGGCCGGCGCCGCCAGTGTCATCTTCGGCCTGCAATCTGGTACGACCGTCTTCAACCTTGGCTTTAACCTGGGCCTGGTGGCCTTCACGGCGGCGGTGCTGGGAGGCATCGGCAATATTGTTGGCGCGATGCTCGGAGGCGTGGTGATCGGCGTCGTCGAGTCCCTGGCTACGCTCATACCAGATTCCGTTCTCCCACATGGCGGTGCTCCATGGACGCGTGCTGTCATTTTTGCTATCCTGATCCTGATCCTTGTATTCCGCCCATCAGGATTAATGGGGCAGCAGACACCGGAGAAAGTATAGCAACAACAATCCCTCTGCAAGGTGATGAAAGGATCATCTTCATACATATGGAAAGGTAGGTGTCTATGCTTGCACCGCCCCGCGCTCTGCTTACAATACGTGATCGACAGCCAATTCTGATAAAATGGCTGCTTGCCCTCTTCGTTCCACTCGCGATTTTTACGTTTGTATGGAGTGGCGAAGAGATGACCAACCAGGTCATCTTGAGTGCCTTCGGTCTGGGCAACTACAGCCTTTCAAGTATTATCCAGACCAGCATCTTTATACTCGTTTTCTACGGGGGCGTGATCGCCCTGGCTGGCTACCTGGTGGCGTCCGATAGCGGGCGGCGCCACTGGCTGGAACTGCTGTTTGATGTCACGTTCTTTGTCGTGGTGCCTTTGATCTTGCTCGTCCTGATCAATGATTTGCTCCTTGGCCTGGCCGCGAGTGTGATCATCTGGGCACTCTATGTGCCTGGGCGCAAACTCGTTGTCCGCTGGCTCAATTATACCCCTCCCGCTCCTCTGGAAGAAGTGCAGGTGCTGGACGCAAAGCAGCAGGAAGAACTGAAGATGCGCGCCATCACCGGCAGCTTCTGGTTCGCGACGATCTTTGCGCTTATCTCGCTCATTGCTGACATCATTTTCTGGCTGTCAGGTACTCCTTTCCCTCCGGTCCTGTTGGGCTGGGTGGTTCTGCGCACCCTGCTGCTTCCAGTTGCAGGCTATTTCCTGGGCCGCCTGAGCGCTCGGATCGCTTTGCGGCTGGCGCTGACTCAGGAGAAGAATGAGGCTGAAGCCGTGGATGTGGGAGGAGCGAATGGACACGTGAGTAAACGGCAGCAATTACAAAGTCTCTCGCGCAGCCGTGCTCAAGAAGAGGCAAAGGATGTTGTGCCCAACGATCTGCCCATGAACAGCAAAGGCGCCAGGCGTTTCTACCTGACTTTGCTGGCAGCCCTGGTGCTCTTTTATCCCGTGATCGATGCCGCGCTGTTTGGCCCGGGCACCGATGGACGCCTGGGAGGCTACGGCGACGCGGGTTACTACATTATCCTGGCTCTGGGCCTGAATATCGTTGTGGGCTTTGCCGGCCTGCTTGACCTTGGCTATGTGGCCTTTTTCGCCATTGGCGCCTATACCTGGGGCCTGGTTGGTTCAAGCCAGCTCGGTAAACTGACCGGGCTTATCCTCACCCAACAACTCCAGGGCGTGCTCTTCTGGCCTCTGCTGCTGGTTGCTGCGTTGATCGCGGCCTTCTGGGGAGTCGTGCTTGGCGCGCCTACACTGCGCCTGCGTGGCGACTACCTGGCGATTGTGACCCTGGGCTTTGGTGAGATTATCCCCATTGTCTTCAAGGAGATGGATCGATATACCAACGGCGTCAATGGCCTGATCGGCATTCAGTCACCCAGCTTCTTCGGCATCAAATGGGCCAGCTTTACACCGATCCCTTACTATTACCTGATCCTGGCGCTGATCGTCGCGCTGATCTTTGTGAATATACGCCTGCGAGACTCACGCCTGGGCCGCGCCTGGGTGGCTATCCGCGAGGACGAGATTGCCGCAGCCTCATCCGGCATCAGCCTGACGAAAACCAAGCTGTTTGCCTTTGGCGCGGGCGCCTTCTTCTCTGGCGTGGCTGGCATGTACCACGTCGCCAAATTGGGCTCGGTGACCCCCGATGCCTTTAACACCTCCGACTCGATTATCTATCTGGCAATGGTGGTAATCGGTGGCCTGGGCAGCATCCCGGGTGTGATTGTCGGAGCCTTTGTCGTCTACGCCATTAACGTGTTTATTCTGGCGCAGCTTGATATCCTGGCCACGAACCCCAACAATTTCCTGTTCCCGGTACTGTCCCCGGTGCTGCAGGCTATTCCAGGAAACTCGTTCAGCAGTGTGCGTAACCTGATCTTTGGCGTCATCCTGGTGGCAATTATGATCTTCCGCCCGGAGGGCATGATACCCAGCACACGGCGACAACGCGAACTGCATCGCGCCGAAACCGAACCTGTCGAAGAGGGTTCGCTGGATGCGGCTCCCGGCACAGCGGAGTTTGAGTCTGAAGTGCGCGTCGAGTAACAGCAAAGTAGGAGGGAAATATGAGTGTTGATCATGTCAAACCGGCCGGCGAACCCGGCTCAGCCGGAACCACGAACGGCGCTTTGCTGGAACTGAACGCTGTGACCAAGCGGTTTGGAGGCCTGGTAGCGGTTCAGGATCTTGATCTGGTGGTTCGCCCGCGCGAGATCGTGAGTATTATTGGCCCCAATGGCGCGGGCAAAACCACGGTGTTTAATCTGATCACGGCTCTCTATCGCCCCACCAGCGGCGATATCCGCATGACTGGCAAGTCGCTGGTTGGGGCTAGCCCCGATCAGGTGGTCACACACGGCATTGCACGTACGTTTCAGAATATTCGCCTGTTCAACAATATGACGGCGCTGGAAAATGTGCTGGTGGGCCAGCATTCGCAGTTAAAGGCGGGCCTGCTTGGCTCCGTTTTTCGTCCACCTTATGTGGTGCGTGAGGAAGAGGCCGCCCGCCAACGCGCCATTGACCTGCTGGCCTTCTTTGGGCCGGCCCTGGTGGAACGCCAGGAAGAATACGTGGTCAATCTGTCCTACGCCGACCGCCGCCGCATAGAGATCGCGCGC
>JAFMRP010000647.1 GCA_017354095.1 Ktedonobacteraceae bacterium | reverse complement strand
GCAAGCGCTTCTTGCGTCTGCTAGTGAGCGCCTCTGGCACTCGATTACAGGTTCGCGATTATTTTTTTGCGCGAGCCTGCTCGTAGCGTTTGGCGACCTCGTTCCAGTTGACGACATTCCACCAGGCAGCGAGGTACTCGGGGCGGCGGTTCTGATACTTCAGGTAGTAGGCGTGTTCCCACACGTCGTTGCCCATAATGGGGTAGGAGCCTTCCATGAAGGGGCTGTCCTGGTTGGCGGTGGAGGTAACCTGGAGGTTACCGCTGCCATCGAGGATGAGCCAGGCCCAGCCGGAGCCGAAGCGCTTGGTGCCGGCATCATTGAAGGCCGTCTTGAAGGCGTCGAACGAGCCAAATTTGGCGTTGATGGCCTCAGCCAGAGCGCCAGAGGGCTGGCCACCGCCGTTGGGCGTCATAATCTGCCAGAACATAGAGTGATTCACGTGGCCGCCGCCGTTATTGCGGACAGCCGTGCGGATGTTCTCGGGCACCTCATTGATGCGGCGTACTACTTCTTCTACGGGCAGAGAGGCGAACGCGTGCCCCTGTAATGCCGCGTTGAGGTTGTTAACGTACGTTGCATGGTGTTTGTCATGATGCAGTTGCATGGTCTGGGTATCGATGTACGGCTCTAGAGCGTTGTAGTCGTACGGCAGTGGTGGAAGCTCGAATGCCATAAAACATCTCCTTACTAGAAATATCTTCTAAGCTGGCATATCGCCACGCTTTATACATGACTTTCGCCAAAGGCGAAGAAGAATGCACCATTTTTTCGCGATTGGTCTGGTTGCGGGTGGGCGGGCTGGTGCTTTGATGCCCGCATTACGTCAGCCAGGCGTATGATGATTGGCTACCGGCCTGTTGCCGGATATTCGTGCTGACGTATTTATTTGTATGCGATGAAGGAGGCAGTTGTCAAGCAGAAGTATAGAATGCGTTCAGAAGAGGAACTAACATCGCGGCTTTGCGTGCGTTCGTCTCCGCTCATCGCGTCCCTTATTAGTATACCGCAAAACAAGAGACGGCATCAAATCGGCGTTCTTCGCCAGCTTGCGCGATATGGTCGGGGTCAGGCAGGCATTTCCATTTGTAGGAACTCGCTCTGGCCGTGTCTATTGCGTACAGAAATGACGCGCACGCGTTTGAAGCCAGCGCGTTCGTAGACGCGGATCGCGCGCTCATTCCAGGAATAGACATAGAGCAGAAAGTAGTGTGGCAGGAACTCGCGCCGGGCAAAATCCAGGCCAGCCTGTACAAAGGCCAGCCCGTATCCCTGTCCGGCCAGGTTGGGGTGCATGCCCAGGCCAATGGGTAGGGTCTGATCATTGATATAGAGGGACGGTGTGTGCTCACCTTCAACGAGCGCACTGGTTCCGAAGGTAAAGAAGCCAACCAGTTTGCCCTGTTCGTCGCGTGCCGCGTAGTAGGGGCTGCGCTGATCGAGTAGTTCGGCGGGTGGGTCGTGGTCATCAGCGGCCATGTTATAGACCGCATAGGGTTCTGGGTAGCGCCATCTCTGTATCTCGTGCGCCGTCAACTCATCCATTAAAGTAAAAATAAAACGCATAGTATAACCTCTTTCACTGCATTATATTCCTCTTTTGTTATTCTTGTAAATATGTAGTCTTCCAACGTCTTATATAAGAGAGAGCAACATCAGACTGTGCTTTTTTTCTGGGTGAAGAAATGCTATAGTAAAAGATGATTTTGCTATACGATGAAATTACCCCGGTTAGCGCTTTTGTATGTGGCTGCTATTGACTTGGAGCGACGTATGGTTCGACAAGAGGAGCAATCGAAAGCAGGTGAACGCAGCGCTGTCAAAACGGTTCTGCTGGTTGAAGATGACACAAGCATAGGTGAAGTGCTTGTGCAAGCGATAACGCAAGAAACGCCTTATATGGCGTTACTGGTAGGGGATGGATTTGAAGCTTTGAACATTGTCAAAGGCATCAAACCCCATCTTTTTATTTTGGACTATCAGTTGCCGCGTATGAACGGTATCGAGCTATATGATCACCTGCATAATATGCAGTCGTTGGAGAGTATACCAGCGATTATGATGAGTGCGCGTTTGCCTTACAGGGAACTGGACAGGCGCAATATCCTTGGTATGAATAAGCCGATAGATCTTGATGAGTTCCTGCTGGCGATTGATAATCTGCTGGCTTGAGGTGTGGGTAGGAAGTTTTGAAATTGGACGCTCCAGCAGGCCCGATCTGTGTTATAATGCCGCTAAGCCATTTGTTTTAACCATACTTTAGGGATTAATAATGATTATTGGGAAAATCGTGAAGTCGGACTCGCATATCAATTATGTTTGCCAGATCTATGGGCCGCGTGAGGTAGAGGTGCAGCCTGCGCCCGCCGATTACGCGTTTGGACATTTTGTGCGAGTCGCGGTCCGCTCCGCTCAAGTGGATGATCCCGAAGTGGCTCTGGATCGCGCCCTTGGCATTCGCCATGATCCTGTGACTTACGCAGTAGGGGTAATTTACGATACCATTCTGGTGAATCCTGCCTTTGGCTCGCTTGGGCCTCGTCTTTCGAACGAGACACAGGTCGAGCTCTTTTCGCCGGACTACATTTCGGAGAAGGCAGTGATGATCTATGTGATGGTGCTGGGTATGATGGAGGTTCGCCAGCAGCCAGGAGGCGAGATAGAGACGCTTTCGCTGATGCATGGAGTGCCTTTGCTCTCCCTGGAACTGGGCAGCGAGATTGAAACGATGACCGATGAAGAGGTACGAGCCTTCCACTTCTTCAGCGATGGGTCAGCTGGCCCGGGAGATCAGCGGCCTTACCTGCACATGGGTTACCTGCCTCATATCATTGCGCAGCGCAGCAGCCTGTTACCGATGGTAACATTGCGCATCATCGATCAGCTTGAGCGCCTTTTCCCACAGAATCTGGCCCTGCTCTCGATTGTCAAACGCAACTTTGCCTGGCGCTTGAAAGTGGAAACAACCGGCTAACGGAGGGCCTGTCATGGTAGATTATATTAATACACCGCCTGTCAGCGCTCAGTCTGGTCGCAAGCCGGTTGGCATTACCAAGGGGCCGGGTGAGAAGGCGCATGAATTTACGTTTGTCTCGCGTGATGATGAGCAGGTGTTGAAAAATGGAGAATATGTCTATTACGAGCTGCCCGATCCCGAACAGATGGGTCTCAATGGTAGCCAGGTGATGATGCGCCGCGTGCTGGGGCGCGTGATCAAGCGTGTGCCGCTGCAGCTTTATCCCGATACCTTTCTTGCTGAACCGGAGATCGCGCCATCGCAGGTTGCGGCCATGGTTGGCTATAATAGTGTCACCAATGAGCTGTTCGAGCTGCATGTCTCAATTATGGGCTATTATGAACCGCTGACCGGCTCATTTATCAATCCCTGGATTCCGCCGCAGTCGGGCAAGCAGATTTTCCTGGCTGATGATCAGATGCTGGCCGAAGTTTTGAGTCGCAGGCGTGATAAACAACCTGGCTCGGCGACCATCGGCTCACTGCTTACGCGCCCGCCCAGTGCCGTACCGATTGTGCTCTCGGTCAAAGACGTAGTGAGCACGCACCTGGCCATTATCGCCAGCACCGGAGCGGGCAAAAGCTATCTGGCAAGCGTGCTGATCGAGGAGTTGATGCAGCCGCAGAACAAGGCCTGCGTTTTGATTGTTGATCCGCATGGAGAGTATGGCACGCTGGACCAGATCGCCAACGCGCCCCAGTTCGCCGAGGAGGGTGATGGGCGTGGCAATGGGTATCGCGCGCATGTGAGAGTTTACAAGCCTGAGCAGGTTAAGGTGCGCCTCTCCACTCTCAATATCGGTGATATGCGCCAGCTGCTGCCTGAGATGACAGAGAAGCAGCAGTACTTGCTGAGCCGGGCGTTGCGCAAGGTGCAGGAGGTCAAACGTGATACGCCCTGGGGGGTGGCCGATCTGAAGCAGGCTATCAAGGCCGTCTCAAAGCAGAAAAACGAAGATGAGAACGACGGGGCCGACGATTCCAGTACCGTTCATGCGCTCACCTGGCGTGTGGAGCAGCGTTTTGAGCATAGCTTTACCTTTGATGATACCCAGCACCTGGATTTGCCGGAGATCTTCAAACC
>JAFMRP010000646.1 GCA_017354095.1 Ktedonobacteraceae bacterium | reverse complement strand
CCACGATGACGGCAGCGCTGGTAATAATGCCACCGCTGCGCTGCAAACCTAGCGCAACAGAACGCGTATTATCGCCCGTCTGCCAGAACGTTTCCTGAACACGCGAAAGCAGAAAGACCTCGTAATCCATTGAGAGGCCGAACAGGGAGCAGAACAGCAGGATCGGGCTGGAGGCCTCGACAAAGCCCAGCGGAGAGAAGCCAAGCCATTGGTGAAGAAAGCCATTCTGGAAGATGACAACCAGCGCGCCATAGCTCGCCAGGATCGAGAGCGTGTTCATGAGGATAGCTTTGAGTGGCAGCACCAACGAACGGAAGAGGAGAAGAAGCACGACAAAGGTAACCCCAAAGACTATGGCGATAGCGATGGGAAAATCCTCATAGAGCGAATTGACGTAGTCGATATTACCAGCACTGCCACCACCCACAAGCACATTGATACCGTGACCAGGATCAGTGTTGCGGATGGTCTGTACCAGTTCCTGCGAACGCTGATCAATCATGTCATATTTGCTAACGACCTGGACCATAGCAGTGTTTCCAGCCACTGATGAATGCAATACTGCTTGCAGATAGGCATCGGTAATGAATTGAGGGTGAGCATAGAGCAGTTCGTACTGTTCCAATGTAAAACGTGGATCAGCGCTGACAATACTATCGACGCGCTCGACGCGAGGATCGGCCTCGATACGCTTCACATAGTAGTAAAGGTCGCGGATATTGTCGCTGTTCAGTACATTGCCCTTTGTCTGTACAGTCACAAGAATGGGCGTTGTCTCACGCTGGTTAAAGCGCCTTGCCAGCAGATCATAGGCTGCGCGCGATGGGACATCCGCTGGCAGGATCGCGGCATCAGGCGCGGAGAAGCGGACACCCAGAAAGGGTAGACCAAAGCCGATGAGCAGCAGCAAAATGGGGACGAAAACGCGCAAAGGATAGCGCATCACGAACTGTGAGAGGCGATACCAGAAGCCATGCTGCTCCGTAGAGGGGCGTCCCAGACGTGGTAGACGTACTGGCAGGGCATTGACACGCGGTCCAATGATCGAAAGTAGAGCTGGAAGCAGTGTGAGCGCGGCCAGGACGGCCAGCAACACGACCAGCATGCCACCCAGGCCAACAGAATGCAGCATATTGATGCGGAAAAATGTCAGACCAAAGAGGCCGATAGCGACAGTGAGGCCAGAAAAGGTGACGGCTCGCCCGGCAGTAGCAACAGAGATGGCTACTGCCTCGGGAACAACTCGACCCTGTTCGAGTTCCTCGCGGAAACGGCTGACCATAAAAAGCGAGTAGTCCACACCCAGGCCCAGGCCGAAAAGCGTGGTAATATTGAGCACGAAAATGGAAAGCGGAGTAAACTGCGCAAAGCCAAAGATCAGCGCCAGCGAGACGACGACCGAACAGCCTCCCACCAGAGCTGGCAGAATAGAGGCTACAACCGAACGAAAAACGAAGAGCAAGGCGATGATGGCGAAAGGGAAGGCCAATAGTTCAGCACGGCGCAGATCGCGCTCACTGACGGCCTGAATATCTTCATAAAAGACGGGACCGCCGCCGATCCTGGTAGTCAGGTCAGGCACTTTGAGCAGGCGATGCTCCAGGTCAGGAAGCAGCTTAGGGGCGTTGTCGGGATCGGTTTTCAACAGGACGTTGACATAGGCTGCGTGACGATCAGTGGAGACCTGGCGCGGGTTGTCGAGATAGGTGACAATTTGCGCTACCTCAGGCCAGTTGCGGAGACCTGACAGCGCCTGCTGCATCTGTTGAGTGAAGCGCGGATCATCGACGCTGTAGCCGCGGCTATCAAAAATAATCTGAACGATGGTTGGATTAAGATGAAGTTTCTGTACCAGCAGATCAACCGCGCGCTGCGACTCCGCGTCAGGGCTGATGAAGCCGCCGGACTGTAAAACCTGGCTGGCACGCGGCGCAAAAGGAAGCGCGACAAGAAAAGCAACCATCCAAAAACCCACGATCAACCAGCGAAAGCGGGCGGCGATTTTGCCCAGATGGTAGAACATAGACCGACCTTTCTGTTTGAAGGCCACCGCAGATGGGGCCTTATAATTCCACAAAGCGGCAGTTCTCTGTTATTGTTATTTACGAAAAATCCATACGAGAGCGCTATACATATTGTAGGGCATGCTGGCGGAAAAAATCACGGTTTGGGTGCATCTTATTTTCAGTGATGCAGCCATTGACCAGCTATGAGATAATATCTGCCGATACACTATACCGTCATATGGCCCACGCAGCAACATCGTGACAAGGAGATTATGACATGGCCAAGCAGGCAGCGACAAAAAAAGCGAACGAGGCTCATACACAGATGATCACGGTCAATCGCCAGGCCTACCACGACTATATTGTCGAGCGCACCGTCGAGGCCGGAATCGCACTCGTGGGCACCGAGATCAAATCAATCCGCGCGGGCAAGGCCAACCTGCGCAATGCATACGCGATTGTGCGGCAGGGAGAGATCTGGCTGGAAAATGCGCACATCGCTACCTATGAACAGGGCAACCGCTTCAATCACGATCCTGTACGCAATCGCAAACTGCTACTCCATAAGCGAGAGATTACACAACTGGCCACCCGCGTAGCGACCAAAGGCCTGACGCTTGTACCGCTCAAGCTCTACCTGAAAGGAGGCCGAGCCAAGATTGAGTTGGGCCTCTGCCGAGGTAAAAAGTTGTATGATAAGCGTGAGTCAATCGCCGCTCGCGACGTGAAGCGCGATATCGAACGTATTGTGCGTAGAGGATAGGAAACAGATGACGGAACAAAAAGTGCATATCCCGACGCTGGAAGAAATACGCCAGAGAGCTGAAGCCTCTGGCTATTTTCGTTTGCTGGACATACAGATTGAAGAGGCACATGCCGGCAAAGGGGCTGTAGGTATCCAGGTCGATACCCGGCTGTACCATCCGCAGCAAATTGTGCATGGAGGCGTGATTTTTACACTGGCCGACACCGCAATGTCAATGGCACTGATGTCGGTGCTGCCTCAAGATACGCTTTTCAGCACGATTGAGGCGAAGATCAACTACTTGCGGCCCGTACGCACAGGGATGCTCCTAGCTGAGGCGACACTTGTGCATGAGGGGCGTACCGTCGCAGTGCTGGAAAGCACGGTATATAATCACGATAGCGAGGAGCGCACACAGATTGCCCGTGTGCTGGGAACATTCAATATCCAACGCCAGCAAAGGGCCTGATATTGCGATATACATTGGTATCTCTAGATATGAAAACCTGATAGAAGGCGAATACAGATGTCTATTTTACGTTTACATCACGCGCAGATTACGATACCACAGGGCGCTGAAGCGGAAGGGCGCCAATTCTATTGTGAGGTACTGGGCTTACCTGAAATTGAGAAGCCGGATTCGTTGAAGGGGCGCGGAGGCTTCTGGCTGCAGGTGGGAGATCGGCAGGTGCACGTCGGGACGGAGAATGGAGTGGAGCGCCGGGCCACCAAAGCTCACCTGGCCTATCTCGTAATGGATATTCAGGCCTGGCGAGAACGCTTACAGGCTCATGGGATTGAGATACTTGAGGGAGTGCCGATTCCCGGGCTGGAGCGCTTTGAGTTTCGTGATCCCTTTGGGAACCGGGTCGAGTTCACGCAAGAAATTTAGGGCGCAGATACATGCTCATGCTCCTGGCTAAATAGCCAGAGCAGCGAGAGTAGAGCCACACAGGCGAGGATAGCGGTGAGGTAGATCAGGCCATCAAAGCCGAAGCGGGTAGCGAAGAGGCCGCCCAGGCCATTGCCAAGAATCTGGCCCAGGCCCAGGAAGATCGAGTAGAGCCCCATAATAAGGCCGCGGTCCTTGGCCACACTCTCAGAGAGATCGGCCAGATAGGCCAGTGCAGCAGGGGCAAAGCCGGTTTCGGCGAAGATGCCAAGCAGCAGCAGGGGGATGAATAGCGCCAGCAGCCAGAGGCCAGCCACGGCAAAGTGGTTGATGCAAAATAGTACGACACATGAAAGATAGACACCGCCGATAGAAGTGAGCATCAGGCGCAGGCGTGGTACACGATTCAAGGCATAAGCCCAGAACAAGAGGCTTAGGCCAAAGAAGCAGACAAACG
>JAFMRP010000645.1 GCA_017354095.1 Ktedonobacteraceae bacterium | reverse complement strand
CTGCATAACCTTACCAGCAGCATAGTCACCGACGTGGCAGGCACAGCGTTGTCAGATTCGAGCCGGCGTCCAACGCACTGTGCCGGGCAGGCCATCGAGCGGCTGCACCGTGCCTCAGTGGACGCCCCGGACGAGCTGCGCGGCTTCTACGCCGATACAATCGCCACCTTGCAGCGCATCTGGCAGGCACACCAGGAGGGATTGTTACCCGAGGTGCTCATTCACGGCGATTGCTGGCCAGGCAACGCAGTGCTTACCAGCCGAGATGGGATCGCGATGATCGACTGGGATTGCGCGGGCGTTGGGCCAGCAATCCTGGATGTCGGCTATCTGCTGCTCACCTGTCATCTGGGCAAGCCCCAGCTACCTGCTATGCAGCCAGATGAAAAGCGGATTGCCGCCGTTGTGCATGGGTATCGCCGCGTGCGCGAATTGAGCAGCGCCGAACGCAGCGTGCTGAAAGAGGCGATCCTCTATGATGTAGCGCGTCGCACAGGGCTTGATATCGTATCCTCCGGGATAGTGGAGACCTGGCGCGAGGATATACGCTGGCAGAAGATGCTGGCGCGCCACGCCGTGAGCGCGCCCATTGCCGAGATTGCCGGGAAGTATTTTGCTGAATGATGATGCGCGGGTCAGACGTGTTCGACAAAGCGGCGGCACATCAGATCGAGCACATCGGCGCCGGGCATATCCCAGAAGGCCTGGTTGAAGATTTCCACCTCGATGGGGCCATGATAGCCAGCGGCATCGACAGCCTGGCGCAGGCGACGGATCTCGATCACGCCATCGCCCATCATGCCGCGTCCATTGAGCATATCGGGCGTGGGCACAATCCAATCGTTAACGTGGAAGCCGAAGATATGGCCACGCGCCTCCTCGATGCTCGTGTAGACATCCGGGTCCCACCAGACATGGTAGACATCGATGATCACGCCGAGATAAGGCGAAGCGAACTGCCTGACCAGTCGATTAGCTTCGGAGAGCGTAGTTATCACCGAGCGATCAGCCGCAAACATCGGATGCAGCGGCTCGATGGCCAGTTTGACGCCCAGATCAGCCGCGTAAGGCAGCACGCGTTCCAGCCCACTGGCGACCATACCACGGGCGGTGGTGATATCCTTATTCGAGGCAGGGCCACAGACGAGCACCAGGCAGTCAGCGCCCAGCTCAGCCGCCTCCTCGATGGCACGGCGGTTATCATCGATACGTGCCTGGCGTTCAGTCTCGCTGGCGGCAGGGAACCAGCCTCCGCGGCAGAGGTCAGAGACATGCAGCCCGGCTTCGCGCACCAGGCGCGCGCTCTCGCCCAGGCCCGTCTCCGCTACTTTATCGCGCCACAGACCAATCGAGGGGATACCGGCCTGTACACAGCCCGCGACCGCCTCTCGTACATTCCACTGCTTTACAGTCATCTGATTCAAGCTCAGGCGAGCCAGCTCAGGTTTTCCAGCCATGCTCAAGCCTCCCTTACTGGCTCAGTGCTAGCCAGGATATGCTGCATGCGCGCAACCGCCAGCTCGGGGTCCCTGAGCAGCCCGGCCTGATCGGCCAGCACGAAGAGCCGCGCAAGGTGGGAGAGCGAGCGTGCCGTTTCCAGCCCGCCAACCATGCGGAAATGTGATTGATGGCCGTTCAGGTAGGCCAGGAAGACAACGCCAGTTTTGTAGTAATAGGTTGGCGCCTGGAAAATGTGGCGGGACAGGGGAACAGTGGGAGCAAGAATAGCCTCGTAGCGCGCAAGGTCGTCGTTGTCGAACGCCTGGAGCGCAGCCGCCGCGGCAGGCGCGATGGCATCAAAGATACCCAGCAGTGCATGGCTATAGCCCTGTTCATCGCCGCGAATCAGTTCCGCGTAGTTGAAATCGTCGCCGGTATACATGCGCACAGGAGCGGACAGGAGCCGCCGCATAGTAATTTCTTTCTGGGCATCGAGCAGAGAAAGCTTGATACCATCGATTTTATCGGCATGCCGTGCGATGATATCCAGGCAGACCTGCATAGCTTCATCCAGATTCCTTGAGCCCCAGTAGCCACTGAGAGCAGGATCAAACATATCTCCCAGCCAGTGCAGAATCACCGGACGGCTGACCTGAGCGAGCAGGCGATCATAGACGCGCGCATAGTCTTCAGGTGAGCGAGCGCTGGCCGCCAGAGCCCGGCTAGCCATAAGAATGATCTGCGCCCCCTCGCCCTCGATATAGGAGCACTGTTCCTCGTAGGCGGCTATCACCGCATCCAGAGTGATCGGTTCGGCGAGATTAAGATGATCGGTTCCGGCACCACAAGCGATGCGTGGCAGGCAATTGGAGGCCTTCGCCGCGCTGGTCGAGCGGCGAATCAGCTCTCTGGCAGCTGTCCAATCCAGGCCCATACCGCGCTGTGCCGTATCCATAGCCTCGGCCACCTCCAGGCCAAGCGACCAGAGATACTCGCGATAAGCCAGCGTCGCATCCCAGTCAATCTGTGCCAGGACCGGCTGATCTGGTTGTGCATCAGCGTGGCTCACAATATGGACCGCCGCGAGCGCTCGCCTGCTCTTTGGAGGTGTATTCGTGGCAGGGAAAGCCGCCGGGCCATGCAGTGTATAGGTGATAGTGTGGCCATCATCGTGGGGCAGTTGAATCTGGTAAGCCATCATCATTCCTCCAGAGACGGAATATCGATCCAGCGTCGCTCCTCCCATGAGCGCAGGCCCAGTTCAGCCAGCTGGACTCCTTTCGCACCCTCCAGCAGAGTCCAGGGGAAAGGCGTATCGCAAACGACATGCTTGAGGAAAAGTTCCCACTGGTATTTGAAGGCATTTTCAAACGTCTCATTAGCTGGCACATCCATCCAATCGGCGCGGAAATCATGTGTCGCGGGGATATCGGGGTTCCACACCGCCCTGGGTGTGTTGACACGGTTCTGGGTTTTGCAATGATGCAGGCCGGCCACCGCGCTGCCATGCGTGCCATCGACCTGAATGTTCAGCAGTTCATCACGATTGACGCGCACACACCACGAGGAGTTGAAGTGCGCGACAATGTTATTATCGAGTATAAATGTGCTGTACGCCGCGTCATCCGCCGTCACCGTATAGAGTCGGCCCTGTTCATCGTAGCGTTCGGGAATGTGGGTCGCGCCGAGGCACGAAACGGAACGTATCTCTCCGAAGAGGTTGGAGAGCACATAGCGCCAGTGGCAGAGCATATCCACAATAATGCCGCCGCCATCCTCTTTACGATAGTTCCAGGAAGGGCGCTGTGTGGGCTGCCAATCGCCCTCAAAGATCCAGTAGCCAAACTCGCCGCGTATCGCAAGAATGCGTCCCAGGAAGCCGCTATCGATCACACGCTTCAACTTGAGCAGCCCGGGTAGGAACAGCTTATCCTGCACCACGCCATTTTTAATGCCAGCCCGGCGCGCCAGTTGTGCCAGTTCCAGAGCGGCCTCAACGTTCGTAGCGGTCGGCTTCTCACAGTACACATGTTTTCCCGCCGCGATAGCTGCTTTTACCCCTTCCACGCGCATCGTAGTAGATTGGGCATCGAAATAGATTTCGTTCTCTGGCGCGGCCAAGCATTCTTGTAAATTCGTACTCCAGCGTTCGACATGGTATTTTTCTGCGAGAGCGCGCACTTTTTGCTCATTACGTCCCAGCAGAATGGGATCGGGTATCAGTGTATCGCCCCCTGGTAGAGCTAATCCTCCCTGCTCGCGGATCGCCAGGATCGAGCGAACGAGATGCTGGTTGGTTCCCATGCGGCCAGTCACGCCGTTCATAATAATGCCAATACTACGTACAGCCATACTATGCTCCCATGCCCCTTCTTCATAAAGGGATAGATTGAAGAGATAACAGAAAGAGAAGTAGTGACAGAAAACGTTTCCCTTCTGGGAGTATACGGCGATGATAACAAATTGTCAAGGGTCAAACGCTGCGCGATATGTTTTCCGGGCTGTATTCGTGCTCAAAGCCGAAAAAACAGCGCGTGAGTTTGAGACGGACAGGGAGACGAGCTTGTTTGACGATGGCAAAAAGATTTGTTAAACTGAAGAAAAGCTTAGAAAACTATTTCTTTTCTATTTGAGGGAAGTGCTATGCAGCGTCTCAAAGGTC